>JAPPFU010000095.1 GCA_028875085.1 Chloroflexota bacterium | reverse complement strand
GTCGCCCTCGACACGCCCCTGCGCAACGGCGACACCGCCGAGATACTCACCAGCAAGGTGGCGCGCGGCCCTAGCCTCAACTGGCTCAACCCGCACCTCGGCTACGTCCGCACCGCTACGGCGCGCCAGGCGATCCGCGCGTGGTTCCGCCGCCAGCGCCGCGACGAGAGCCTGCAACGCGGGCGCGAACTGCTGCGCAAGGAATTGCGCCGCCTCCACGCCACGGAGGACGACGCCCAGGTGGCGGCGCTCTTCAACCTCGACTCCGCCGCCGAACTCTACGTCTCTCTGGGCAGCGGCCTCCTCTCCATCGCGCAGGTCGCCAGCCGCCTGACCGCCCCCCATGAATCCCAACGCAGCCGCACGTCCGCCGACCCATACCCGGCCATCGAGGCGCCCACCCCGTCCCTCACCGTGCTGGGCGTGGGCGACCTGCTCACGCGCATGGGCGAGTGCTGCCATCCGCTTCCCGGCGACGAGATCGTCGGCTACGTTACGCGCAGCCGGGGCGTCACCGTCCACGGGCGCGGCTGCCCCAACCTGCGGCGCGCAGAGGAGGAGCAGCGCCTGATCCCCGTCTCGTGGGGCGACTCCCGCGCCGTGTACCCCGTCCGGATCGAGGTGCGCGCCTTGGACCGCGTCGGCCTGCTCCACGATGTCACCGGGGTTATGTCGGGCGACGGCATGAACATCGCGGGGTCCCAAACCGAGGTCTACGAAGACGGGACCGTTACCGTGTCCTTCACCGTGCAGATAGCGACCATCGAGCAGCTCAGCCGCCTCTTCTCGCGTATCGAGAGCGTGCGCGGCGTAACGGGCGTTACCCGGGTGCATCCCAAACGCGCCCCGGCGCAGTCCGCGCGCGCATCGGGTAGCACTCGAGGCGCGCGCCGCCGATAATAGGCGCCGCACACCACTTCAGGAGAATCACGTGCCAGCGCAAAAAGCAGCCCGTGTCCAAGAGCGCCGCCGCGCCGCCAACCGAACGATGAAGTCGGGCAGCCGCACGGCGGTGAAGAAGGCGCGGCGCCTCATCCAGTCCGGCTCCGAGCAGGCCGCCGCCGCCGTTGACAAGGCGGTCAGCATGCTCGACCGCGCGGTGAGCAAGGGCGTCGTCCACCGCAACAACGCCGCCCGGCGCAAGTCGAGGCTCATCCGCAGCCTGCGCGCGTCCGGCGACCAAAAGTAGCCCGCGCTCCCGCCCCCTATGACAACGGCCCCGCCGATGCGGGGCCGTCTCCGTCTGCAGTATGAACCGGGCGCCGCCGCCTACGGGTACTCGAAGTCGCGGTTGATCTCGATGTAGTGCTTCCACTGCTCGGGGACGGCGTCGTCGGAGAAGATGGCCGCCACCGGGCACACCGGCTCGCAAGCCGCGCAGTCGATGCACTCGTCGGGGTTGATGTAGTACATCGTGGGCCCCTCGTAGATGCAGTCCACGGGACAGACGTCGACGCAGCCGGCGTCCTTCACGTCGACGCAGGGCTCGGCGATGATGTACGTCATAGACGAGTACCTCCTACAACTTTCAGCCTAACGGCATAGCATTGTACCCGCCGCCCGCCACTCTGCGCAACGCCCTGGCATGCCGCAACCGGCCTGCCTGCGCTCCATTCCGTTCACTCTTCGCGTTCCTTCAGGACGGACGGAGAAGCCTCGCGCGCCTACACCCGCGCCTCCGGCGGCTTGACCGGCGCCCCGGAGGCTGCTAGTCTGCCATCGACGGAAGGCAAGGAGCGCTTATGATCACCATCAGCGACACGGCGGCGGACAAGCTGAAGGGCATCCTCGACGAGGAGGGGCAGCCGGAGGCCGCCCTCCGCGTCATCGTGGTTCCCAACGGCCACGGCGCGCAGTACATGCTCGCGCTGGAAGAGGCGCCCAAGGACGACGACATGCTCGTCCACGAGAACGGCGTCCGGGTCATCGTCGACACCGACAGCGCGCCGCTGCTCGAGGGCGCGGAGATCGACTACACGGACGGCCTGATGCGCAGCGGTTTCGTCATCAGCAACCCGAACCTCGCCCCGACGGGTGGCGGGTGCGCCTGCGGCGGCAACTGTGGCTGTGGCGCGGCCCACTAGTCCGCTACGCCTCAAGCCGGCGATAAAGAGGGGCGGCCTCCAAGCCGCCCCTTTTACTATGCGCGGCCACCCCTGTCCCAACGCCACCGGCGCAGCCGCAGGCTGTTGGCGACCACCGACACGGAGCTCAACGCCATCGCCAGCGCTGCAAGGATCGGGTTGAGGAAGCCGCTCTCGCCGAGCGCCCAGCGCAAGCCATCAGGCGCGCCGCCCTCGCCGAACAGCACGTAGAGCACGCCAGCCGCCACCGGGATCAGCAGCACGTTGTAGCCGAACGCCCAGCCCAGGTTCTGGCGCACCACGCGCACCGTCGCCCGCGACAGTTCGATAGCCGCTGCGACGCCGCGCAGGTCGGCCTTCATCAGCGCGATGTCCGCCGCCTCCAACGCCGCGTCCGTGCCTGTTCCGACGGCGATTCCCACGTCCGCCTGCGTGAGCGCGGGCGCGTCGTTCACGCCGTCGCCCACCATGACGACGCGCTTGCCCGTCTCCTGGAGGCCTCGCACAGCCATGGCCTTGTCGCCGGGCAGCACGTTGGCAAAGACGCGGCGGATGCCGAGTTGCTGGGCGACGGCCTCGGCGGCCGTCTCGTTGTCGCCGGTCAACATCACCACCTCGACGCCCAGCGCGTCGAGGCGCTCGACCGCCTCGCGCGCCTCCTCCCCAGCAGCGTCCGCCACGGCGAGCAGCCCGATGACCAGATGCCCCCTGACGACGATCATCGGCGTCTTGCCCTGCGAGGCGAGCAGGCGCGCCGCGCTCAGCGTCGCCGCGTCCACCTCCACGCCCGCGCTCTGCACCATCTTGACGCTGCCCACCGCCACCCAGTCCTCCCCGACCCGCGCGCGAACGCCCAGCCCAGGCGCCGACTGGAAGCCGGACGCCTCCTCCGGCGCGTAGCCGCGCGCCGCCGCGCCGTCCACCACCGCCGCGGCGATGGGATGCTCGCTGAGCCGCTCCACCGCCGCGGCCAGGCGCAGCACGTCCGCCTCCGTGATGCCATCGCCGTGGGGGAGCGCGTCGGTCAGCACCGGCTTGCCGCGCGTCAGCGTGCCCGTCTTGTCGAGCACTACGACGTCGGCCTTGTGCGCCGCCTCCAGCGCCGCGCCCCGTCGGATCAGGACGCCGTGCTCGGCGCCGCGCCCCACGCCGACCATGATGGCCGTCGGCGTCGCCAGGCCCAGCGCGCAGGGGCAGGCGATGATGAGCACCGCGACCACGTTCAGCAGCGCGAAGCGATAGGCCGGCTCCGGCCCGACGGCCAGCCAGACGGCGAGCGTCAGCAGCGCGACGGCCAGCACCGCCGGGACGAAGTAGGCGGCCACCCTATCGGCCAGGCGCTGGATGGGCGCCTGGGAGCCTTGCGCCTGCTGCACCAACCGGATGATCTGGCCCAGGGCGGCGTCACTGCCCACTCGGGCGGCGCGCAGCGTCAGGCTGCCGGTCTGATTCAGCGTCCCGCCGTAGACCTGGGCGCCGGGGAGCTTGTCGATGGGCATGCTCTCGCCCGTTAGCATCGACTCGTCCACCGTGGAGGCGCCGCCGACCACTTCGCCATCGGCGGGGATGCGCTCGCCCGGCCTCACCACCACCTCGTCCCCCACGACCACCTCGCCGATGGCAACGTCGTAGGTCTGACCTCCGCGCACAACGCGAGCGGTGCGGGGCTGAAGCCCGGCAAGCGCCCTGATGGATGACGCGGCTTGCGCCTTGGCGCGCGCCTCCATCAAGCGCCCCAGCAGTACGAGCGCGATGATGGCGGTCGAGGTGTCGAAGTAGGTGTGAGAGCCGAGGTCGAACAGGTCGCCGAAGGCGGTCGCGAAGGCGCTGTAACCGTAGGCGGCGCTCGTTCCCAACGCGATGAGCGTGTTCATATCGGACGAGCGGCGCTTGAGCGCGGCCCACGTTCCCGCGTAGAACTGCCGCCCCGCCCAGAACTGCGCCGGAGTGGCCAGCGCCCACGCGATGAGGTTGACCCCCAGCGCGCCGAGCGCCCGCTCCGTCCCCGGCGCGAACATCAGCGTCATAATCAGCACGGCTGCGGCGGCGCTCACCGCCAAGCGCCCGCGCAGGCGGCGAATCTCGTCCGTGCGCGACAGGCGGTCTACGTC
>JAPPFU010000189.1:963-4241 GCA_028875085.1 Chloroflexota bacterium | reverse complement strand
GTTCAGCACGCCGCGCAGCGTGCGGTAGGGCGCGCGCTCGCTGATGCGGTAGCGCTTGCTCAGCCCCTCCATCCGGATCGCGGGCGTGCTCATCAGCGTCCGCCCGACCCGACCGCGTCCACGAACGTGCGCTCGCGCCAGTCAAAGAAGAGCACGCCCGACAGGAAGATGGCCGCCGCCACCGCGACCGACACTGCCAGCGAAGCGTCCGGTCCCGCGCCGCTGCCCAGCACCGACCAGCGGAACCCCTCCACGACGCCCACCAGCGGGTTGAGCGCGTACACCAACTGCCACCTGTCCGGCACGAGGCTCGCCGGGTAGACGACGGGCGTCGCGAACAGCCACACTTGCGTCAGGAAGGGCACCGCGTAGCGCACGTCGCGGAATTCGAGGTAGAGCGCCGAGAGCCAATAGCCGACGCCCAATACCGTCATCAGCATCAGCGCCAGGAAGCAGGGCAGCCAAACGATGTTCGCCGACGGAGCAACGCCGTAGACCGCCATCACTGCGGCCACCAGCAGCGCCGCCGCTCCGAAGTCGGCCAGCGCCGCCGCCACCATCGAAGTCGGCACGATGAGCCGCGGGAAGTAGACGCGCGTGATGAGGCGCTGGTCGGCAAGCAGGCTGCCGGAGGCGTCGGCCAGCGTGCGCGAGAAGAGTTGCCAGGGCGCGAGGCCAACCACCGCGAACACCGCGTAGGGCAGCCCTTCCGACGGCACGTCGGCAAGGCGCCCTAACACGACGCTGAACACGATCAGCGTCGTTAAGGGCTGAAGGATGACCCAGGCGACGCCGATGGCCGTCTGCTTGTAGCGCACCTTCAAATCGCGGACGATCAGGAAGTAGAGCAGGTCGCGGCTCCGCCACACTTCGCGCGCGTTGGGCAACCCCACGCCTCTCGTGCGCGCGATGCGGACGATGGCCGCGTCGTCCTGCCGAGCGCTCAAAGCCCCGCCTCCGTCCAAATCCCGCCCGTCACAGGAGAGTCTTCAACCCCGCCTCCATGTCTATCCGCGGCGCCCAGCCCAACTCGCTCCGTATGCGGGAGATGTCGCCCCATGCGTCCCGCGCCTCCCCTTTGCGCTCGGGCACGTAGACGCGCGGGCCGCCGACAAGGTCGGCGATGCGGTTGACGCTGGTAGGCTGGCCGTAGGCCACATTGTAGACGCGCCCCGCCGCGTCGGAGAGCGCCGCGCACAGGTTGGCGCGCGCAACGTCGGCGGCGTGCACGTAGTCGCGCGTCTGCTCGCCGTCCCCGGTTACGGTGAGGGGCTGACCCATTTTGCGCAGGTGCGCGAACACGCCGACGACGGAACTGTAGGCGTTGTGGCGGTCGTCGGGGTTGTAGGAGCCGGGGCCGTAGACGTTGAAGTAGCGCAGCGAGACGACCGGGACGCCGTTGCGCGCGCCCAGGATGAGCGCGTACTGCTCGGCGGCGTACTTCTGCAGCGCATAGGGGTTCAGCAGGTCGATGGGGGCGTCCTCCGGCGTGGGGAGGACGCGCGTATTCCCGTAGCAGGACGCGGACGACGAGACGACGACCTTCTTAAGGCCCGCGTCCTTGGCCGCCTCCAAGCACGTCAGCGTCCCCAGCACGTTCACCCGCTCGTGCGCTATCGGGTCGTCGAATGATGGCTGGATGCGGGGCAGCGCCGCCGTGTGGAACAGATACTCCGCTCCCTCCAGCGCCTCGCGCACCGCGTCCGCGTCCGTTATCGAGCCTTGCACGAACCGCGCGCTGTCCGGCACGCGCTCGCGCCGCCCCGTGGAAAGGTCGTCGAGAACGGCGACGCTCCACCCCTCGTCGAGCAGCAGATTGACGATGTGGGAGCCGATGAATCCGGCGCCGCCGGTGACTAGCGCTCGCTTCACGCTCGCTCCTGTCGGCCTACGCCGAGCGCCGGGCGGGACAGCCCCGCGCGTCGCGATTCTATCACCGCATCGGGGCTGGATTCCTTGCGAACCGTCAAGCCTATCCGTATACTTTATGGCAGCATACGTATACTGTGATGCGAGAGACCAAACGACCATGAAGCAGAAACTCACCATCACCGTAGAGGCCGGCCTGCTTCCCGCCGCCAAGCGCTACGCCCGCTCTCGGGGCGTTTCGCTCTCTTCCTTGGTCGAGCAGTCGCTCAGGGAGATGGCGGGAGAAGGCGCTTCGTCGTTCACCTCGCGCTGGAGGGGTAAATTCCGAGCGGCGGTCCACGACGACCCGCGCTACGACGCCTTGGCCCGAAAGTACCTCTCGTGATTTTGTTGGACACCGACGTGCTGGTCGACGTAGCTCTCAACAGGCGTCCGCACTCGGAAGCAGCTTCGGAATTCCTAGACTTGATCGAGCAGGGCAGGGAGCGCGCGTCCGTTGCGTGGCATTCGCTGTCGAACCTCTATTACATCGTGAGGCCTGCCCATGGCGGGGATAGCGCCCGCGACTTCATTGCCGACTTGACTCGCTTTGTGGCCGTCGCCGCAGCCGGGACAGAGGCCATCCGGTACGCAGTGGAGTTGCCTATGGCGGACTTCGAAGACGCTATGCAGGTGGCCGCCGCCCGCGCCTGCGGGGCCAGGCACATCGTCACCAGAAACGTCGACGACTATCAACGCTCGCCTATCCCCGCATTGACGCCGGCGCAAGCGCTCCGAGAGTTGGTCTAAGCAGCGCCCCCTCGCCGCCTACGCGGTCCCTGCGCGCGCTTGGAGAGCGCGCAGCGGCTCCATCAACGCCACGGGCAGCAGCGCCGCAAGCGCCACGCCCTCCAATATCCAGATGGCGGCGGCGTAGTCGCCTAGCGCGTCGAACATCGCGCCCATCAGGATGGGGCCGACCACCCCCGCGGCGATGCTCGTCCCCTGCAGCACGCCGATGACGCTGCCCAACGAGCGGTTGCCGAAGATCAGCGCGCCCAACGCCCCCCGCATCGGGATGGTCGCCCCGAACGCCACGCCGAACAGCATCGTGAACGGCAGCGATTCCAGCATCGAGTCGATGGTCGATAGCTGGAGGTACAGGAACGCCAACGCCATCGTCAGCGCCACGACGGTCAACACGAGGCGGTAGCCCACCTTGTCCAGCAGCCAGCCCGTCCCGGTCCTGCCGACACCGCTGGCGAATACGACGATGACGACCGTTACCGCCGCCGCCGCGTCGCTGAAGCCTCGGTCGTTGACGAAGTAGGGAATCTGGTGCAGCTGGAAACCGCTGTTCACGATGAACATCGCGCCCAGGTAGAACGACAGCAGCCAGAACGCGCGACTGCGCAGCACTTGCCTCAGCG
>JAPPFU010000189.1:0-953 GCA_028875085.1 Chloroflexota bacterium | reverse complement strand
CCCCCCCCCCCCCAAAAAACCCCCCCCCCCGGGCCCCCCCCCCGGGGCGGCCCCGCCCGCCCGCCCGCAACTGCGCGGGCGTACGACTCGCCTCCGGCCCCGCCTGCGGCACGTCGCCATCCGGCAGCATCCCGTACGCCTCGGGGCGGTCGCGCGCCACTAGGCCAAGCCCCGTGACGACGATCAACACGACGACGCCATAGCCGATAAGGATGGGGCGCCAGCCGAAAGCGGCGATCAGCGCCGTGTTCGCCACTACCATCGGGCCGGCGAAGAGCGGGCCGTTCACCGCAAGGCCAATCGCCAGTCCTCGCTTGCGCCGGAACCAACGCGCGATGAGCGTCGGCCAGGTAACGCCGTGCCCCACCGCCGACGAGCCGAGTGAGATCAGCAGGAAGAAGAAAAAGAAGGTGGCGAGGCTGTTGACCAGACCGAGGCCGATTAGCCCAACGCCGCAGACGATGGCGCCCGCCATGATGAGCTTGCGCGGGCTGAACCGGTCAACCAGCAAGCCCACCGCAGGGCCCAACACGCCCGTCTCTACCTGGCGCAGTGACGCGGCGGCTGAGATGGCGGAGCGCCCCCATCCGAAATGGCTCTCAATGGGCAGGAAGAAGGCGCTGAAGCCCTGGAAATAGGCGGCGGAGAGGATGGCGTTGGCCGCCATGCTGGAGGCGACGATGTACCAGCCGTAGAAGAAGTGCGGGCGCGGGCGCGCCTGCTCCCTCACCCTTCCTCCGCGTCCGCGATCGCCTGCAGCGCCGCCCGCGCCTTCGCCAACGACTCCAGCCGCTCCGCCTCCGGGTCGCTGTCGTACACCACGCCGCCCCCCCCCTGCCTGCAGCCACCCTCCTCCTCCCCCCAGGGGTGGGCGCGCCCCCCACAACCGCCCAGCCTGGCGCGCTGTAACGGGGGGGCCGCCGCTATACCACGATCACCTACACTGACCTGTC
>JAPPFU010000163.1 GCA_028875085.1 Chloroflexota bacterium | reverse complement strand
CATCGTCCCATAGGAGGTTGGACTCGCTCCGAGCCAGCTTTGAAGACCGCCCCGGTGTACAACATGTACACGGGATCGTTTCTCTGTACCCCCCCGACGTCCGGCCAGCCCCATCTCAAAGTCATGCGTTGACGCATCAACGTGTCAACGCCGGATGAGATTTGACCCACTACATCGCTGTAGTCCCCTGCAGGGGACTACCGGCGCGTAGTCCCTTCCGAGGGATACCGCTCGCTCTTCTAGGTCAGCAGACTGGCCTAGGGACGCCGGAGTTTCGGCGTCAACGGCGGTGAACCAGCCTGCAATCCCGCCGAGACCGGCACGGAGGAGAGGGATGAGAAGGTCCGATAGAAAGAAGCCAACAATGCGCGGTCCCACGTCGCCGAGGGGACCATCGCCAGGGTATACCGCCGAGCAGCGAGCGCAACTGCGCCGGGGGCTGCGCATCCTGGCCCGGATGATCGTCCGCGCCTATCTGCGGGATGCGATACGGGGTTCAGCATCGCCTTCTCCGAAGGCGGCTTCGGAGAAGGGATCCGGCGGATGAGCCGCTCATGGTCGGCAAGCATGGGAATCCAGCGGCTCACAAGGTGGTGACGTGCGCGACACCGGTTATGGCCCGTTGGCAAGCTCGCTCCGCTTCCGTCGAGTCTGGGGAAGCGGAGCGAGCGCCAGCCATCAAGGAAGCCAAGGCGAGGACGGCGGATCGCTCGGAAGTGGTTTGGCCCTTCTCCGAGAGCGCATGGACACCTTCCCTACTATCGGCCGCTACCACAAATCCCGCCCCAGAACAACGGCTTGCCAGGCGTTGCATGCGCGCAATGTGCCCGCCACATTGGAAGGCCGAAGCATCATGAACTGGAAGCAAGCACATGAAGACCACGAGACGAAAAGGAAAGACGCCGACCACCGGCAAGAAGCCGGTCAGCCCTGAGCTGGCCGGGGGCATCCGCGCCTACGTGCGAACCTACGTACTGTGCTTTGGGCGCGACCGCACGGCCCGGGCCTTCGGCGTCTCCCGCCAGACCCTGTGGCGGTTCCTCAATCGAGGCCACCTGGGGCGGGCCATCCCTTGCGCCGTCATGGAGGGAGCGGGCCGCAGCGTCAAGTCCGTGGATACGGCCAGAGATAAGCTGATTCGCGAGGTGCGTCTGCGGAAGGCCAGCGAGCAGTGGCTGGCCGGCCGCGCGAAGGCCAAGGGATCGGAGTCCGGCTCCGTCCGCCTGTCCGAGACCCTGGAGGACACCCTGCGATTGGTGTGCGCCGCGCCCTTAGCGACGCTGAAGGAGCTGTCCCGCTTCGGGCGCATCCCTCTCTCCACCCTACGCGGCAGGTTGAAGAGGCTCACCGAGCTGGGTCTGGTGGGCGCCGTGTCCCACCACCTGGGAAGCCTGGGGCCGCACCCTCAGCAGCGCTACTTCCCCAGGGAGCGGGGCATCGTTACCGGCGGGAGAATCGAGCACGGCACGGAGCGCTTCCTCAGCGCGTATCCCGTGTCCCGCCGCTGGTTCCGGCTGTGGGCCGAGCGGTTGGACGCCGTCGCCGTCCTCCACCGCGTGGCGGCCATGGCCGCCGACGCCGACCCCCACGCAGAACCCCTGCGCGTGGACCACTATCGCCAGGGGCCGTACGACATGCTGCTCACGCTGTCCAAGGGGCGCTCCGTCGGCGTCATCCGCCAGGGAGCCATGCTGCCCTCGACCAACCTGCGCTACCGGCTCAGGACCGCCGAAAACCTCTACTACCGCAACATCCCCAGGGCGACCCTGGTCATCGCCTGCTCCGACCAGGCCAACCGCAGGGCCGTGCGCACCCTGCGCGACCCCGTGAAGCACCACACCACCTTCGTAACCACCGAGGGGGAGCTGTTGGTGGGAGACCACCGGAGCGTGGTCTGGCAGCGGTGCGACAACGGCAGGCACAAGCACCCGCCGCCGGAGGTCTCCCCCGACGTCTCCTTGACCGACATCGTGCGACAGGTGGGCGGGAGACCGAACGACCCCCAGCCGAATCCGGCGGCGCTGTATCCCGAACGTCTGCGGGCCACCATGCCGGAGCCGTCAGAGCAGCTGGGCTTCTCCCTAGCCGTCCTGCTCACCCGCGCCGAGAAGGACGCCCTCCGGGGAGTAGAGGCGCAGGTCTCCGGTGAATACCTCGCGCTGCTCGGCGGCGGGGGCGTCCGGGGCGCTCTCTTTCAGTCGAGCATGGCAGACCACGCGCTCGGGCAAGCGCTCGGCCAGCCGGAGGCGCCCCCAGCCGAAGGGGAGGTAGGCCGTTCCCTCTTCCGGGCCTGCGGCCCGCGCCGCCGCCATGACTTGGAAGCAGCCATCGAGGACGACGGGGTGCGCTGCCATACCCGCGCTGTCGAGCGCGCCGGAGAGGAGGATCTCGCCGACGGCCTCGCCATCGCCGCGTCGGAGTGTCTGAAGCGTGCGGAACGCGGGGCCGAGTTCGACGTTGGTCTCCGCCCGCGCGCGGTAGAACGCCGGAACGTCCTGCGGCGACATGCGGGCTTTGAGCGCGTCGAGGTCGACGCGTTCGGGGTTGGCGCGCCCGGCGCTCGGCAAGACGCGCCCAGTAGCGTGTAGTGTCCACGCTTCCTCGTCCATTCCACGGCTGAATATCTCGAACCCGCGCGCCGCCGTTTCGTTCGGGGCGTCGAAGACGACCTGGACGCTGCGGTGTTGCTGCGCGGCGCCGTTCTGCCCGTCCTGCTCGGGGAGCGCCAGCATGGAGACCAACTGCATGTCCTCCACGACGGCGGGGGTGGAGGCGTCCGAGAAGGGCGCGGACGCGGCCATGGCGCCGTACAGGGCGCCCGGCGCGATGACGCGCCCGAACACGCGGTGGTCGCTCAACCAGCGCGGGTCGGTCGGGGCGAGTTCCGTCTCGAACAGCGTCTCGCCGCGGGGCGAATCGTGGCGAACGCCGAGGAGGGGATGGCCGGCGGCGCTGCGGCGCTGTTTGGGAGCGTCGGCCCAGTAGGACAGGCGCTGGAAGGGGTATTCGGGGAGAGAGACGCGGCGGCGCTCCTCGCCCGCGAACAGGCCGCGGAAGGCGATGGGCAGGCCCGCTTCGAAGGCGGCGGCGACGGCCTCGAGGAAGCCGCCGGTGGCATCGGCGGGGGGCGCGTCCTGCTCCTTGGGCGGGCGGCGGAGGCTGCTGAGGATGGCGGGGCTTTGCGCGCCGGGCTATGCAAGCTCCGCCATGGGGCCGAGCACGGCGTGGGGGCCGATCTCGATCACCGCGTCCACGCCCATCTCGGCCAGGGTTTGCACGGAGCGGCTGAAGGCGACGGGTTGGCGCGCGTGCTTGCGCCAGTAGGCGGCGTCGTGCGCGGCGCCCGGCTCCATTGCGCGGCCCGTTACGTTGCTGACGAGGGGCAGCGCCGGGGGCGCGGCGGGGATGGTCTGCGCGGCGGCGGCGAGGCCGTCGAGGGCGGGTTCGACGAGGGCACTGTGGTAGCCAGCACCGCTCCTGAGGCGGCTGACGCGCACGCCCTGGGATTCGAAGCGCTGGGCGAGGCGCTCGACCTCCTGCGCTTCGCCGCTGACCACCTGGTGCGCGCCGTTGTAGGCGGCGACGCTGAGTTCGGGGCCGCCGGAGGCGGCGTTCCACTCCCGCACCGCCGCGTCCGCCTCCTCGGGGGAGTCGAAGAGCGCGGCCATCGCGCCGGGGACGGGGAGCGCGGCCATCAGTTCGCCACGGGCGGCGGCGAAGCGCAAGCCGTCTTCGAGGCTGAACGCCCCGGCGGCCTGGGCGGCGGCGATCTCGCCGAGGCTGTGGCCCATCACCACGTCGGGGCGCACGCCCACGCTGTCCCACAACGCTGTAAGCGCGCATTCGAGCGCGTACATAACGGGCTGCGTCCACGCCGGGTCGTCGAGGCCGCCGGGCGCGCCCGGCCTGCCGAACATCACGTCGAGCAGGGACGCGCCGCGCGCTTGGCGCAGCACCTCGTCGCAGCGGTCGAGGACTGCGCGGAAGACGGGTTCGGTCTCGTACAGCGCTTGGCCCATGCCGGGCCACTGGCTGCCCTGGCCGGTGTAGACGAAGGCGATCTTGGAGGGGGCGCGCGAATCCGGCGCGTCCGGCGCATCGGGCGCGCCGGCGACCTCTTGGAGCACGGTGCGGAGGGAGGCGGCGTTGCGGAAGGGCAGGGCGGCACGGTGAGCGAAGTGGGCGCGTCCGACGCTTGCCGTCCACGCGAGGTCGGCGAGCGCGTCCCCGCTTGCGGGCGCGTCGGGGGGGAAGAGGCGCGGCTGAGCGTCGAGCCAAGCG
>JAPPFU010000181.1:2459-4303 GCA_028875085.1 Chloroflexota bacterium | reverse complement strand
GTTCAAGGCCGGCGCGCGCTGCGTTGAGGCCTATGCGGACGCCATCAACGCGCTCAACGTCTTTCCCGTCCCCGACGGCGACACCGGCATCAACATGGTACTCACCCTCCGCGCCGCCGTGTCCGGCGCGGACGACGCCGACGCCGGCGGTGTGGCCGAAGTGAGCAAGGCCATCTCCCGCGGCGCCCTCTACGGCGCACGGGGCAACAGCGGTGTCATCATGTCCCAGTTCCTGAAGGGCGCCGCGGGTGGGTTGGAAGGCTGCGGCGAGTGTGACGGCGCGGCGCTGGCGCTCTCGCTCGCCTCCGCCGCCGAGGCGGGGTACCAGGCCGTCGGCAAGCCGGTCGAAGGCACGATGCTCACCGTGATGCGCGCCGCCGCCGAGGGCGCCGCCCAAGCCCGCGCCAGCCCTGTCCAGGCGCTCCGCGCCGCCTACGAGGCTGCCGAGGTTGCCCTCGCCAAGACGCCCGAACAGCTCCCCGTGCTGGCGGAGGCGGGCGTGGTGGACGCGGGCGGGCAAGGCGTCGTCGCGTTCCTCGCCGGGGCGCTCGGCGAACTGGAGGGCGAGCCGCCCATCCTCGCCATCGACGCGCCCAGCGCCGAGCGGGCCGGGCCGGTCGTTAGCGAGACCTTCCTCGAGCACGCCGAAGACGAGATGTACGGCTACTGCACCCAGTTCATCATCGAGGGCGCGGCGCTCGACCCCGCCGTCATTCAAGAGCAGGTGATGGCCATCGCAGGCTCCACCGTCATCGTGGGCGACGACCGCGTCGTCCGCGTCCACGCCCACGCCGAAGACCCCGGCCCTCTCCTCTCCCTCGGCGTGCGCCACGGCGCCCTTGGCCAGATCAACATCCAGAACATGGATGCGCAGCACGAGGAGTTCGCCGCCCGCCACGGCCATGGTGCGGACGCCGCCGAACCCGCCGACTTCGCGGTCGTCGCCGTCGCGCCCAGTCCCGCCTTTGAGCGCATCTTCCGCGACTACGGCGCCGCTGCCGTCGTGAGCGGCGGCCAAACCATGAACCCCAGCGCCGCCGAACTCGCCGCCGCCGTGAAGCACGCCAACGCCGCCTGCGTCGCCATCCTCCCCAACAACCCCAACATCATCATGGCCGCCAACCAAGCCGCCGAGCTCGCCGACACGCCCTGCGTCGTCGTGCCCTCCCGCAGCATCCCGCAGGGCGTCGCCGCCATGATCGCCGTCGACCACACACAGGACGCCGACGCCAACGCCGCCCTGATGCGCGGCGCTCTCTCCGCCGTCCACTCCGGCGAAGTAACCATCGCCGTCCGCTCCACCTCCATCGACGGCGCGCCCGTCGCGGAGGGGCAGGCGCTCGCGCTCCTGGATGACCGCTTCGTCGGCGCATTCGACTCGGTCAGCGCCGCCGTGCTGGGACTGTTGGAAGGCGCGCAGGTCGAGGACGGCGCGCTCGTAACTCTCTACCGCGGCGCCGACCAATCGGCGGACGCCGCCGCCCGCGACGCGGACGCCGTCGCCCAACGCTGGCCCGGCGTCGAGACGGAGCTGGTCGAAGGCGGCCAGCCTCACTATCACTACCTTGTCTCCGTGGAGTAGTCATGGCAGTCAAAATCGTTACCGACAGCACGGCAGACCTGCCGCCCGAGTTGACCGCCGAGATGGGCCTGACCATCGTGCCCGCCATCATCATCTTCGACGGCGAGGAACTGCTTGACAGGGTGGACATCACGCCCGACGCGTTCTTCCAGCGCCTGCCCTCCGCGTCGCAGCCGCCCAGGACATCGCAGCCCACCCCCGCCCAGTTCGCCGAGGTCTACGAACGCCTCCACGGCGAGGGCCACGAGATCGTCTCCCTTCA
>JAPPFU010000181.1:0-2449 GCA_028875085.1 Chloroflexota bacterium | reverse complement strand
CGTCGCTGTGGACGGGGCTGTCCGCCCTCGCCGCCGCGCGCAAGGCGGCGGAGGGCGCGTCCCAAGCGGAAGTCGCCCAGGCCGTTCGCGAGGCGACCGCGCGCCAAGGCGTCTTCTTCTTCGTGGACACGCTTGAGTATCTGGTGAAGGGTGGGCGCATCGGCAAGGCGCAGGGATTCGTGGGCGGCGTCCTGAACATCAAGCCCATCCTCTACATCAACGACGGCGAACTGCATCAGTACGGCCGCGTCCGCACCCGCCGCAAGGCCGTTGAACGTATCATCGAGATCGCGCGCGCCGCCGCTCCCCTGGCCGAGGTCGGCGTCCTCCACGGCGCAGTCCCGGACGAGGCGCAGGCGCTCGCCGCCGACCTCGCCGACCTGACGCCGGGCACGCCGCCCATCGTCAGTTCCGTCGGTCCGGCGGTGGGCACGCACACCGGGCCCGGCGCGCTGGGCGTCGCCTTCCGCCGCGCGTAGCCTCGCCCAACCCGCCCCCCGCCCTTGCCCCGCCGCCCGCGCTCCCGGACAATGCGCGCGTGAGCACTCCGGACGGCGCCTCCCCCGACTCCCCTCGCTTCGGCGAGGTCGTCGAGGCCGCCATCGACCGCGTTGTCGTCCAGGCCCACCGCCTCTACGGCGCGCCCCCGATGGGCGCCCTCGTGCGCCTCGGCGGAGCAGGGCAGGGCGCCGTCTACGGCGTCGTGGCGGGCGTTGCCACCACCGCCCTCGACCCCACCCGCCGCGTCATCGCGCGCGGCGCCGACGCCGCCACGGAGGAGGAGATCTACCGCGAGCACCCGCAGATCGAGCGGCTGCTCCGCACCGACGCCGCGCTCCTCACCGTCGGCTTCGACGACGGCGGCGCGCTGCGCCACTATCTCCCGCCGCTGCCCCCGCGCATCCACGCTTTCGCCTACCTCTGCGCGCCCGACGAGGTGCGCCGTTTCGCCGCCTCCCTCGACTTCATCGGCCTGCTAGCGGCGCGGCGCGACCCCGCATCCGACGACGTGCTCGCTGCGACGCTGCGTCACGCCGCGGCGTGCTTCGACGACCCCCGCGCCTTCCTGACGCGGGCGGGCAGAGCGGCAGCCGCCCACGCCTCCGGCGACGCCGCCCGCGTCGCCGCCATCGTCCGCCGCATCCCCACCGAGGCGCTCGACTAACCGCCTGCGCTACCATGAGCGCATCATGGCCGAGGCCTCCGCGTGAGTGACCACCCTATGGATGACCTGTGGCGCGAACTGCGCGCGCTGCTTGAGTTGCGCGTTGAGCCGAAGCCCGGCGAGGGCGCAGGCTCTGAGATGGAGGTGCGCTTCATCGTGGCGAACGCCGCGCAGCGCTCCGACGACGCCCCGCGCGTAGTGTTCGAGGACGTTGAGTTGCTGACCGACGTCGGCGGCGAGAAGCAGCGCGTGCAGGTGGGTGCGCTGGCGCCGGGCGAGAGGTTCGAGCACGTCGCCCCGTGTGCCTATGCCGACTTGCCTACCGCGTCGGGCAGCGTGGAGGGGCGCGTCTCCGCCGACGCTTTCCTGCGCGTGCGGCGCAGCGCCCGCGCCGCCGGGGGGAAGATGCCGTGGGCGGGGTTCGTCTCCGCCGTGGAGCAGATGCGCATCGACGAGCCGGTCGACTTTATGCGCGGTCTGCCCATCCCGGGGCCGGACAGCACCTTCGGCCAGGTGAAGCAGATAGAGGAGGGCTTCCGCGAGCGGGCGCGCCACGCGCGGGCGCTCAAAGCGCGCGTTGACGAACTCCACCACCTAACGGAGGCGCCCCAGCCCGCCCGCACGCTCCTCAATGAACACCACCGCCTCGTCGCGCACTACCTGACCGAGACGGCGAGCGCGCTCGACCAGGCCGCCAACGCGCTCCCGCCGCAGGACGAGCGCCAGTTCGAGGCGACGCTCGCGCTGCTCGCGGGGCGGCTGGGCAGGCAGGTCGGCTTGATCCGCGAATTGGGCAAAAGGCTCTCGGAATGAACGACGGTGCCGACGCCCTCGACGCCTTCGCGCCCGACGACCTGCCATTTGGCGACGCGGGGGCGCTCGGCGCGGTGGTCGGCGGCTCGCTGAGCCGCGGCCTCGAGGTGCGCCTCGACGCGCCCGACGCGGTCGAGGAGACCAAGGTCGGCGTCTTCGTAACCGTCCAGGGCAAGCGGCGGCGCTACTTCGGCATCGTTACCGACCTGACGTTGGAGAGCACCGACCAGCGCCTCGCGGGCGTAACGGGAGAGGGCGGCCCGCTGCTGACCGAGGCGCTCTCCGGCTCGATGACCTACGCCGTGGCGCGCGTTACGCCCATGCTTACCACCTCCGTTGGCGAGGGCGCGCCGCAGCCCGCGCGCTCCTTGCCCGCCCACTTCGCCCCCGTGCGCCGCGCCTCCCCCGCCGACGTGCAGGCCGTCTTCGGCGCCGAGGTCGAGCTGGAGCTGCACCGCACCGAGGTCTGCG
>JAPPFU010000246.1 GCA_028875085.1 Chloroflexota bacterium | reverse complement strand
CGGCCATCGGGGTGCTGGAGCTGCTGAGCCACCTGATCCGCCTATTGAGCTTCACCTTCCGCCTGTTCGGCAACATGCTCGCGGGCGAGATCGTGCTGTTCATGGTCACCTTCCTCGTCATCTTCCTGGCCCCCATCGCCTTCTACTTCCTTGAGATACTGGTAGGCGGCGTGCAGGCTTTGATATTCACCGGACTCTCCCTCGTGTTCGCTGTGATGGCCGTCGCGCCGCACGCCGCACACGATGAGGAGCACCACGCGGACGCCGCGCACGAAGCGGCCCGCTGAGAGAGGAGCAGAGAGATATGGAAGCGCTTGCCGTTCTCGCCCAGGCCGCCGAAGGCACGGCCATCGGCTCCGAAGCCGCCAAGTGGCTGGGCGTCGGCCTCGCGGGGCTGGGCCTCGCCGGAGCCGGCGTGGGCCTGGGCATCTTGGGCAACGGGGCGATGAACGCCCTGGGCCGCAACCCCGACGCCCGCGACGCCATCGTGCCCAACATGGTGCTGGCCCTGGCCTTCACCGAGGCCATCGGCATCTACGGCCTCGTTACCGCCATCCTCCTCATCTTCGTGGCCTAGCGCCGACAGAAAGGGGGCTGCGCCGTGCTAGCAGCACCGTTGCTCGCGGAGGAGGGCGCGTCCGGCATCGGAGCGCTCGGAGTCGACCTGACGAGCCTTATCGTCTACCTGGTCAACTTCGGCGTTCTCCTGCTCATCCTCTACTTCTTCGCCTACAAGCGCGTCTTGAGGATGCTGGACGAGCGCTCCGGACGCATCAAGGGAAGCCTCGAAGAGGCCGAGCGCGTCCGCCGCGAATCGGAGGAGCGCGAGGCCGAGATGCAGCGCGTCTTCGAGCAGAACCGCCAGGAGAGCCAGCGCCTGCTGGCCGAGGCGCGCGAGATGGCCCAGCGCCAGCGCGACGAGACGCGCCGTCAGGCCGAGGCCGACGTCGCGCGTCTCAAATCGAACGCGGAGGCGGACATCCGCCGCGAGCGCGACGCCGCCGTCGAGGAGGTGCGCCAACAGTTCGCCAACCTGGCGGTAACCGCCGCCGAGCGCATCATCCATCGCACCATCGACCGCAAGGCGCACCAAGACCTCATCGACGAGGTGCTCGCCCAAGAAGGCGCCTTCCAGAGCGACGGGGAGGCGCGCTAGATGGCCCGCGGCCCCACAGCGCGGCGCTACGCCCAAGCCCTGTTCGACCTCGCCCGCGAGCAGGGCGAGACGGAGCAGTGGCTCGACCAACTCCGCCACGCCGCCGAGCGCCTCACCGAGCCGGCAGCGGCGCTCTACCTCGGCGTCCCGCGCGTGCCGACGGAGGACAAGCTCGCCCTCGTGCTCCAGGCGCTGAGCGGCGCGCACCCGCTGGTGGTGAACGCCGTCTCGCTGCTCGTGCAGCGGGGGGCGGCGGCCTCCCTGCCGCAGGTCGCGCAGGTCTACGGCGGCCTGCTCGACGAGAGCATGGGCAGAGCGCGGGCGAGCATCACTAGCGCCGAAGCCCTCTCGCGGGCGCAACAGGGCAAGCTGAGCGGCTTGCTGGAAACGATGTTGAAGAAAGAAATCGTCCTCGACGCCGCGGTGGATTCCGCCGTCATCGGCGGCGTGGTCGTCCGCGTGGGCGACCAGGTGATCGACGGCAGCGTAAGGACGCGGCTGGACGGCCTGCGGCGCCGGTTGGCGCAAGGGCCGTCGGCGGCCTGACGGACGCGGTAAGGAAGGAGCCCGCATGACCACTCGCGGACAGGACATCGCCTCGGTCTTGAAGCGACAGATCGAGGAGTTCGGCGGCGAAGCCGCCCTCATGGAGGTCGGAACCGTCGTCGGCGTCGGCGACGGCATCGCCCGCATCCACGGCCTCAGCACCGTCGGCTACGGCGAGCTGCTCGAATTCGCCAACGGCGTCGCCGGCCTCGCCCTCAACCTCGAAGAGGACATGGTCGGCGCCGCCATCATGGGCTCCGACGTCGAGATTCGCGAGGGCGACCAGGTGCGCGCCACGGGCCGCGTCGCCCAGGTGCCCGTCGGCGAGGGGCTGCTAGGCCGCGTCGTCAACGCCCTCGGCGTTCCCATCGACGGCAAAGGCCCCGTGCAGTCGTCCGCCGCGCGCCCCCTTGAGATCGTCGCGCCCAACGTAACCACGCGCCAATCGGTCAGCACGCCGGTGCAGACGGGCATCAAGGCGATCGACGCGATGATCCCCATCGGGCGCGGCCAGCGCGAACTCATCATCGGCGACCGCTACACCGGCAAGAGCGCCATCGCCATCGACACCATCATCAACCAGCGCGGCGGCGACCTGCTGTGCATCTACGTCGCCATAGGGCAGAAGCAGAGCAAGGTCGCCCAGGTGCTCGGCGCGTTGGAGGAGTACGGCGCCCTCGACCACACCGTCATCGTCGCCGCCAACGCCTCCGACCCCGCCCCGCTCCAATACCTCGCCCCCTACGCGGGCTGCGCGATAGGCGAGGAGTTCATGGCCCAGGGCAAGGACGCACTCATCATCTACGACGACCTCAGTAAGCACGCATGGGCCTACCGTGAGATGTCGCTCCTGCTGCGCCGCCCGCCCGGCCGCGAGGCTTACCCCGGCGACGTGTTCTACCTCCACAGCCGCCTACTCGAACGCGCGGCACGGATGGACGAGGCGCATGGCGGCGGCTCGCTCACGGCGCTGCCCATCATCGAGACGCAGGCGGGCGACGTCTCGGCCTACGTCCCCACCAACGTCATCTCCATCACCGACGGCCAGATATTCCTTGAGTCCGACCTCTTCAACGGCGGCTTCCGTCCCGCCGTGAACGCGGGCATCTCCGTCTCCCGCGTCGGCGGCGCCGCCCAGACGCGCGCGATGCGCAAGGTGGCCGGACGCCTCCGCCTCGACCTCGCGCAGTACCGCGCGCTGGCCACCTTCGCCCAATTCGGCGCGTCCGACCTCGACGCCACCACCCGCCAGCAGTTGGAGCGAGGCCAGCGCCTCACCGAACTGCTCAAGCAGCCACAGTACCAGCCCCGCTCGCTCGCGGAGCAAGTGGCGGCCATCTATACCGCCGTCAACGGCCACCTCGACGACGTATCCCCCGACCGCGTGGGCGACTTCGAGGAGCAGTTCGTCGGCTACCTGCGCGCCAGCAAGCCCGCCGTGCTCGACTCCATCGCCGACGCCCGCGACATTACGGAGGAGAACGAAGCCGCGCTGAAGGAGGCCGTCGCCGCCTTCAAGCAAACCTTCGCGTAGCCCATGGCGAACGTACGGCTCCTAAGGCGGCGCATCCGCAGCGTGCAGAACACGGCGAAGGTTACTCGCGCCATGCAGATGATCGCCGCCTCCAAGATGCGCCGCGCCCAGGAGCGCGTCGAGGCCGCCCGCCCCTACGCGCAGAAGATGCGCCAGGTGCTCGCCGACCTCGCCGCCCGCTCCACTGCCGACGCCGCGCATCCCCTCTTCGAGCGCCGCCCCCTCCAACGCGCCGTGATGGTGCTCGTAACGCCCGACCGCGGCCTCGCCGGCGGCTTGCCGGGCAACCTCAACCGCGCGGCGGCGCAGCACCTCCAAGAGGCCGGCGCCCCCGTCTCCATCATCACCGCCGGGCGCAAGGGGCGCGACTTCTTCGTGCGCGCCGGCGCCGACGTCATCGCCGACTACTCCGGCCTCCCCGACAGGCCCTCCGTAGCCGACTGCCTGCCCATCGTCGCCCAGGTCGACCGCCTCTACCAGGCGGGCGAGGCCGACGCGGTGCATCTCGTCTACACAGGGTTCGTGAACACGCTCATCCAACGCCCCGTCGTCGCCCAACTCCTCCCCATCGACGCGGCTGCGTTCGGCGAAGAGGAGCCCCCCGCGTCCTCCGAGTACCTCTACGAACCCGACTCGGACGCCGTGCTCAGCTCGCTGCTGCCCCGCTTCCTCGAGATGCAGGTGTACCACGCGCTGCTGGAGGCGCAGGCCAGCGAGCAGTCCGCCCGCATGGTCGCTATGCGCAACGCGACCGAGGCCGCCGAAGATATGATCGACTCGCTCACCTTGGAGATGAACAAGGTGCGCCAGGAGAGCATCACCAACGAACTACTTGACCTCGTAGGCGGCGTGGCCGCCCTTGAGGCCTAACCCCAGGAGGCCCTACCTATGGCCGAAGGAACACAAGGCAGAATCGTCCAGGTCATCGGCACCGTCATCGACGCCGAGTTCCCGCCGCAAGACCTGCCCACCATCTTCAACGCGCTGGAGTTGGACGCCCCCGGCGGCCGCCTCGTCCTCGAGGTCGAGCAGCAGGTCGGCAACAACTGGGTGCGCTGCCTCGCCCTCGGCCCCACCGAGGGCGT
>JAPPFU010000206.1 GCA_028875085.1 Chloroflexota bacterium | reverse complement strand
GCCTCCGGCGAAGATGTCGGCGGCGTCGAGGATCTCGCCGTCGACGCGCTGGCGGTCGCCGAGCAGGCCGACCTCGCCCGCACGGTGCTGACCGCAGGCGTGGGGGCAGCCCGACATCTGGATACGCACTGGCTCGTCGATCTCGTAGCGTTCCTCGAGCGCGCTCGCGAGCCTGAGCGCCTCGGCCTTGGTGTCGATGAGGCTGAAGTGGCAGTAGTCGTTGCCCGTGCAGGTCACCATCGGATCCACGGCGACGGCTTCGGGCTGTACGTCCCGAGCAGCGGCTCCGCCAGGAGCGCGCCGAGGCGCTCGTCGGGCACGTTCGGGATGAGCACGTTCTGCTGCACGGTCAGCCGCAGCTCCGCCGAGCCGTACTCGGCCGCCAGCCGCCCGAACTCGATCAGGTCGTCGCCGCTCACGCGGCCGACGGGCACGAGGCAGCCGACCACGCTGCGCCCGGGCTGGCGCTGCGGCGAGATGCCGATGTGGTCGCCGCCGTGCTGGTGCGTCGCGGACTCGGCCGCGCGCGCCAGCGTCGCCGGGCCGGCCTCCGGCCCGATGAGTATGTCGGGCTCGAGGCCGCCGCCTTCCAGCATACGACCTGAGGGCGTGCGCCACCGTCCGGTGGTCAGGAACAGGCCGCCGTCGTTGCGCAGGTCGTAGACCGTGTTGAAACTGCCCTTGCCGAAGGTCTTGGAGCCTACGACCTGCGCCCGCCCGCCGTCCTGGAGCGCCCCGGCGAGTATCTCGGCGGCGGACGCCGTGAAGCCGTTGACGAGCACCACCAGCGGCTCAGTGAGCGCCTCGCCCCCCTCCGACGCTGTGTACTCGAACGCCTCCCCGTCGCTGTCCACCAGCGCCACCACAACGCCGCCGTCGATGAACTCGCCCGCGATATCCACGGCGGCGCTCACCAGGCCGCCCGCGTTGTTGCGCAGGTCGAGCACGTACGCCTGCGCGCCCGCGCTGCGCAGGTCGTGCATCGCCGTGCGGAACTGACCCGGCGTCGCCCCCTGGAAGGTGGAGAGTTCCACGTAGCCGATGCGCGGGTCTTCGGCAAGCAGCCGCGAGTCCACGCTGGCGATGGTGATGGTGTCGCGCTCGACCCGCACGTCGAAGGCGTCGGGATTGCCGGGCCGCAGGACGCGCAGCGTAACCGTCGTGCCCTTGGGGCCGCGAATCAGCGACACCGCGTCCAAAAGCGTCATGTCGAACAGGCTCCGGCCGTCCACCGACAGCACCACGTCGCCAGGCAGCAACCCCGCGCGCTCGGCGGGCGAATCGGGCAGGGGCGCGTGGATGAGCACCTGCCCGTCGGTCAGGTTCACCTCCGCGCCGATGCCGTCGAACGCCCCCGTGTAATCGAACGCCACCTCAGCCTGCGCGGGAGAGGCGTAGGAGGTGTACGGGTCGTCCAGCGCCTCGATGATGCCCCGGATGGCCGCCGCCTCCAAGTCCCCCGGTGCCAGATCGGCCTTGTTGACGTAGTCCGCCTCGATCAACTCGACCACCTCGGCCAGCGTCGGGAAATCCCGCGCCTCCTCGCCGGCGCGCCCGGCGACGAACAAGGTGGCCGCGGACGATGCCCCCGCAACGACGGCGAGCAGCGCGATAGTGGCAAGTGCCCGCCGGATGTTCATAGGGGAGATGCGGCGCGCCCGCCGGCGCCCAAGCAGAGCGTTCAGGTTCGCCCGGGAGTACGAGAAGTCAAGCCGATGGCCAGAAAGCGCCTCCATGCGATTCTACCACCGCGCCGCGCGCTCACGGCGGCCCACCGCCTTCGCCGTCGCGACATTGCGCCGCGCGGCTTATGGCGCCCCCACGTAGGGGCAAACCCTCGTGGTTGCCCTGCGCCGCGCTGTCCGCGCGAGACAGCGACGCCGAGGCAAGAAGGGGAGCGGGCGCCCCGGCACGGCCTAGCCTTCGCCGCACATCTACTTTACATAACAATAATAGTGCGAAGCAAACTGTTCACGCCGCTTCATGCCGCCCCCGCCCCTGCCTACCGCGCGCGCATCCAGCCTGCGCCCTCGTTGCCCTCGTCGAGGCCGGCGCGGTAGACGAACTCCCCCGCCGGCCCGCTCTTGCGCGCCGCGATGTCGTTGAAGTCCAGCGTAACCGTCTCGCCGCCGTCGCACTCGACGTTGACGATGCCCTCCTCGTTGCTCACCACGCGGCGCGGGCGCTGCTCGAACACGTTGCCCGGCCCGACGCGGAGCGTCAGCATCGGCTCCACGACGCTCAGGTTCGTCCCCATCTGCTCGGCGTCCACTACGGCGAACTCGCCCTCGTCGCATGAGAAGAAGGGCTTGGCGGGCAACTCGAAGGCATCGTCCATCATCGAAGGTCTCCTTTATCGGGCTGCGGCGAGCAGTGGCGGCGGCGCATACGTCTCGGCGATGGCCGCCTCGAGCGATTCCAGCAGAGCGCGAAGGCCTAGGCCTGTGGCGGCGGAGGTTACGCATCCCCGCGCGCCGGTCAGCGGCGCCGCGCCGTTCTCGCCCAGATGCGGGTCAAGCAGGTCGGCCTTGTTCAGCGCCAGCACGCGCGGCTTGGCGTCCAGGTCGAGGCTCGCCAGCACCTCCTCGACCACCTCCACCTGCTGGGGCGCGTTGGGGTGCGAGATATCCACCACATGGAGCAGCACGGACGCCTCCTGCAACTCCTCCAGCGTGGCCCTGAAGGCCGCGACCAATCCGGCGGGCAGTTTGCGGATGAAGCCCACCGTGTCGGTCACCAACACCGACGCGCCGCTAGGCAACCGCACCCGCCGCGTAACCGGGTCGAGCGTCGAGAACAACTGGTCGCGCGCGGTAACGTCGGCGTTGGTCAGCGCGTTGAGCAAACTGCTCTTGCCCGCGTTGGTATAGCCGACCAGCGAGACGATCGCGACGCCGCCCCGCCGCCGCTGCCGCCGTTGACGGGCGCGCTGCGAGCGCACGCGTTCCAACTCCGCCTTCATCCGTTGGATGCGCCGCCCGATGATGCGCCGGTCGGTCTCGATCTGCGATTCACCCGGCCCGCGCGTCCCGATGCCGCCCCCCAGCCGCTCCAAGTGGCTCCACTGGCCCGCCAGGCGCGGCAGCAGATACTCCGACTGCGCCAGCTCCACCTGCAAGCGTCCCTCGCGGCTCCTCGCGTGCTGCGCGAAGACGCTGAGGATGAGCGCCGTGCGGTCGATCACCTTCACGTCGTTGGTCTCGCCCCCAGCGCCCAGCCGCTTAGCCTCGAACTCCCGTTCGAGGTTGCGCTGCTGCGTGGGCGTCAGCTCGTCGTCGCAGATGACCGTGTCGAAGGGCGCGGCGCGCCGCAGCGCCTTAATCTCCTCCAACTTGCCCTTGCCGACATAGGTTGGCAGGCGGCGGGGAACCTGCTGCGTCGCTACGCCCACCACCTCGGCGTCGGCGGCGCGCGCCAGCTGGGCCAACTCCCGCAGCGAATCCTCCGCCTCCCACGACTGCCGCTCGCCTTTGACATCGACGCCGATGAGCAGGGCGCGCTCCTGGCGGGCGCGCGTCTCGACGGGTTGTTGGCGGCGCTTAGCGATGGCGGAAGCTCCTTGCGCCGCTATTGTGCCACTCTCCGCCCCGCCCCGTCATCGGCATGCGCCCCCCAACTACGCCCTACCCTTGCCCCCTGCCAGCGCACTGAGGCGCCCTACCCCGCCCCTGCGGCGGCGTCGTAGGGACAGGTTTCAAACCTGTCCGCTCGTAAGGCGAACGGCGGACGCCCTTGGGCTTCTCAACCTATGCCTCAATCCGTGATTGTCATACCGATTGGGACAATGAGGACACCGAGAGTCAGCAGAGTTGTAATCACCCCCTCACTCCCGCGAATCAAGCGCGAGCGGGGAAGGCCTTTGAGCAAGGCGCCCACAACCAAGGCGAACAGGCCGACTGGGAACGTGACCACCATGAGGAACCCTGTATATTCAACCCCCCAATCCGGCACCCAATCCGGCAGCCCTAGGAAGCGCAAACCGTACAATCCGAAGGCTAGCAATAGACAGGCAGGGCCCAAACCGACCAGCCTCAGCTCTCCCTGTTGATCCACGTTTGCCGTTCCCTCTTCTTCTTTCACTGGCACCCCCCTACCGCGCCGCAATCGTGGAGCCCGCCAGGCGGCTCAGCCCCTCCTCCACCCGGTCGTCGGGCGTAGTGAGCGACAGGCGCACATAGCCCTCGCCGTGCTCGCCGTAGCCCCGGCCCGGCGTAACCACCACCGCGTGCCTGTCCAGCAACTCCGTGGCCAACGCCGCCGAGGTCCATCCCTCCGGACAGCGCGCCCACACGTACAGACCCGCCTTGGGCGACGGCACGTCGAGGCCCATCGC
>JAPPFU010000070.1 GCA_028875085.1 Chloroflexota bacterium | reverse complement strand
GCGTCAAGGTCGATGTTGCCGTTGGCGTCGGACGGCACGGAGACGACGTCGAAGCCGCCCATAGCGGCGGAGGCGGGGTTGGTGCCGTGGGCGGTGTCGGGGATAAGTATCTTGCGGCGGTCGCCCTCGCCGCGCGCCTCAAGGCACGCCTTGATCATCAGGATACCGGTGAGTTCGCCGTGAGCGCCGGCCAGTGGCGCGAGGCCTGCGGCGGTCATCCCGGTTATCTCGCACAGGTAGGCCTGGAGGCCGTGCATCAACTCCAACGCGCCTTGAATCTGGCTCTCGGGCTGGCCTGGGTGGAGGTTGGCGAAGCCGGGCAGCGCGGCCATGGCCTCGTTCAGCTTGGGGTTGTACTTCATCGTGCAGGAGCCCAGCGGGTAGAAGTTGGTGTCCACGGAGAAGTTGAGCTGGCTGAGTCGCGTGAAGTAGCGCACCACTTAGCCCTCCCTCACCTCGGGCAGTTCGAGGTCGTCGCGCAGCAGCGCCGCGTCGGGCAGCGGCTGGGGAGGCACGTCGGAGGCGGGGAGCGTAACGCCCATGCGCCCGGCGACGCTGCGCTCCATCAGCAGGCGGCGTGGGTCGTGGGCGTCGGCGCGGGTTTCGGCGTCTTGCAGCAGCATGGCTAGGCCGCCTCCGCCAGGAGCGCGACGAGGCGGTCGATGTCGGCGCGCGTCGCGGTCTCCGTTACGCACAGCAGCATGCCGTTGCGGTGGCGGTCGCTCACATCGAGGCCGCCAATGAGGCCGTTCGCCTCGAGGCGCGCGTTCACCTCGGCGGGCGGGCGCGAGCAGGAGACAACGAACTCCTGGAAGAACTCGCCTTGGACGGGCAGCGAATAGCCGGGCAGTTCGGCGATGCGGGCGGCGGCGTAGTGCGCCTTCTGGTGGCAGAGTTCGGCGAGGTGGCGCAGCCCTTGCTTGCCCATGCAGGCCGTCCACACCGTGGCCCACAGGCCGATAAGGGCAGTGCTGGTGCAGATGTTGGACGTGGCGCGCTCGCGGCGGATGTGCTGCTCGCGCGGCTGCAGCGTCAGCACATAGCCATCGCGCCCTTGCGTATCGGTCGTCTTGCCGACGATGCGCCCCGGCATCTGGCGCAGATACTCCCCCTTGCAAGCGAACAGGCCGACGTAAGGGCCACCAAAGGAGGGCGGCACGCCGAGCGCTTGGCCCTCGCCCGTTACGATGTCCGCGCCGTAGGCGCCGGGCGACTTGAAGAGCGCGCACGCGACGGGGTCGGCGGAGACGACGAAGAGGGCGCCGACGGCGCGCGCGGCCTCCCTTTGCGCGCGCAGATCCTCTACGTAGCCGAAGAAGTTGGGGTACTGGACGATGAGGCACGCGATGTCGTCGTCGAGAGCAGGCGCAGACGCAGCTGCGTCCACGATCTCGACGCCCTGCGGCGCGGCGTAGGTGCGGGCGGTCTCGACGTAGCGCGGGTTGACGGTGTGGGCGACGGCGACGCGGTAGCGCCCGGTAACGCGGCAGGCCATCAGCGCGGCCTCGGCGAGGCTGGTCGCGCCGTCGTACATCCCTGCGTTCGCGGCCTCCATGCCGAAGAGCTGCGCGGTCATCGTCTGAAACTCGAAGCTGCCCTGGAGCGTGCCCTGCGACACCTCGGGCTGGTAGGGCGTGTAGGAGGTAAGGAACTCGCCCCTGGTTACGACAGGGGGCACGACGGCGGGGATGAAGCGGCGGTAGACGCCCGCGCCGAGGAAGGAGGGGCGGTCGCCGCCGTGCGCGTTCGAGGCGGCCATGCGCTCGATCTCCGCGCGGAGCTCCATCTCGGAGAGGGGCGCGGGGAGGTCGAGGGCGGGGTCGCGGTGTTCGGCGGGAATGTCGCCGAAGAGGTCGTCCAAAGACGCGGCGCCGACGGCGCGGAGCATCGCGGCGCGGTCGTCGTCGGTGTTGGGGATGTAGGGGGGCGCGAAGGGCGAGCCGGTCATCGAGAGGAGAGGCGGCGCGCTAGGCGGTGAGCGCAGCGTACTGCGTCGCGTCCATGAGGTTATCGAGGTCGGCGGCGTTGTCCAGGCGCACCTTGATGAGCCAACCCTTGCCGTAGGGGTCTTCGTTCACCAGTTCGGGCTTGGCGACCACGTCGGCATTCACCTCCAGCACCTCGCCGCCGACGGGGGTGTAGAGGTCGGAGACGGCCTTGACCGACTCGATCTCGCCCATCTGGTCGAACTGGGCGAGCGCCGCGCCCACCTTGGGCAACTCCACGAACACCACGTCGCCCAACTGGTTCTGCGCGAAGTCGCTGATGCCCACGAGCGCCGTGCCGTCGTCCTGCGACACGACCCACTCGTGTTCTTTGGAGTACTTGCGGTCGTCCGGCGCTTCCATCGGTTAGTTCGACCTCGAACGAGTGTAGAAGGGGAGAGCGACGGTCTCGGCCTCGATGAGCTTGCCCCGCACGTCCACCTGGATGGGCGCGCCAGGCGCGCCGAATCTGGCGGGAAGATAGCCAAGCCCTATGGTGGTGTCAAGCGTGGGGGAGTAGCCGCCGCTGGTCGCCTCCCCTACCCTTTCGCCGTCCGCTAGCAGGGGGCTGTGGGCGCGCGGAACCGCCCCGCGCTGGCGCGTCTTGAAGCCGGTAAGCCGCCGCTGCGCGCCCTGCTCTGCGGCGCGTCGCACGACCTCCGCGCCGCAGAAGTCGGAGCCGAGGTGGACGAAGCGCTCGAGGCCCGCCTCGATAGGGTTGACGCTCTCGTCCATGTCACTGCCGTGCAGCAGCAGGCCCGCCTCGAGGCGCAGCACGTCGCGTGCGCCGAGGCCGCACGGCTCCGAGCCTGCCTCGGCGAACATGCGCCACAGTGCCGCAGCGTCCTCGGCGCGGGGCATCATCTCCACGCCGTCCTCGCCCGTGTAGCCGGTGCGCGCCACCCACGCGGGAACGCCGCCCACCTGCATCTCCGCGAGGCGGAAGGGGCGCGGGGGCGGGGCGGACTCCGTAGCGGCGGCCACCATCTCCATCGCACGCGGGCCTTGGAGCGCGATCATCGCAACGTGGACGGTGAGGTCGTCCAGGGACGCGGCGGGGAAACGCTCGGCGCGCCAGCGTTCCAGCCACGCACGCACCTTCGCGGCGTTGGCCGCGTTGGCCACGGCGAGGAAGTCGGTCTCGCCCAGGCGGTAGACGATGCCATCGTCGATGATGCCTCCCCGCTCATTGCAGAAGAGGCCGTAGCGCGCACGGCCCGCGGGCATCGCCTCGCCGATGTCCGCCGTGTGCGTCCAGTCGAGCAGCGCGCGGGCGTCCCCTCCCGACACGCGCAGGCGCGCCATGTGCGAGACGTCGAAGAGGCCGGCACCGGAGCGCACGGCCCGCGCCTCCGCGAGGATGCCTCCTCCGAACTGGATGGGCATCTCCCATCCGGCGAAGGGCACCATCCGCCCCCCGAGGCGGACGTGCTCGGTGTGGAGAGGCGTCGTCAGGAGGGGGTCGGGCATCGGGGCGCGGACTAGGCTCTCGCGCTCCGGCGGCGCGGCGCGGGTTTGTCGGCGGTCTTGCGCGAGCGCGGCTTGGTCGCGCGCCGCGCCTTCTTGGCCGCCGCGATCATATGCGCGAGCGACGGCTCCACCTCGGCCCACCCGCGCGTCTTGAGGCCGCAGTCGGGGTTGACCCACAACTGCTCCGGCGAGAGCACGGCGGCAGCGCGGGCGAGGAGGCCGCCCATCTCGTCGGCGGACGGGACGCGCGGGGAGTGGATGTCGTAGACGCCCGGCCCGATGTGGTTGGGGTAGGGCGACTCCTCGAACGCCGCCAGCAACTCCATACTGCTGCGGGCGGCCTCCATGGAGATAACGTCGGCGTCGAGCGCGGCGATGGAGTCGATGATCTCGCCGTAGGCGGCGTAGCACATATGCGTGTGTATCTGCGTGTGGTCGGCCACGCCGGACGAGGCGAGGCGGAAGCTCTCGACCGCCCACGTTAGGTAGTCGTCCCAGTCTTCCTGGCGCAGGGGCAGCCCCTCGCGGATGGCGGGCTCGTCTATCTGGATGACGCGAATCTTGGCGCGTTCGAGGTCGATCACCTCGTCGCGGATGGCGAGGGCGAGCTGGCGGCAGGTCTCGCTGCGCGGCTGGTCGTCGCGGACGAACGACCATTGGAGCATCGTAACCGGCCCGGTGAGCATGCCCTTGACGGGCTTTTCGGAGAGGGATTGGGCGTACTTGGCCCAGCGCACGGTGATGGGCTGGGGGCGGCTCACGTCGCCGAAGATGACCGGGGGCTTGACGCAGCGCGAGCCGTAGGACTGCACCCAGCCGTTCGCGGTGTGGAGGAAGCCGTTCATCTGCTCGCCGAAGTACTCGACCATGTCGTTGCGCTCCGGCTCTCCGTGGACGAG
>JAPPFU010000228.1 GCA_028875085.1 Chloroflexota bacterium | reverse complement strand
AGTACACGCGCCGCTGGCAGGTAACCGAGCCGCGCATGCGCCTCGCCAATCCGGGCGCGCTCATCATGCACCCCGGCCCGCTCAACGAGGGCGTCGAGGTGGCGTCCTCGCTCGCCCATAGCGTCGCCTCCGTCATCGAGGAGCAGGTAACGAACGGGGTGGCCGTGCGGATGGCGCTGCTCTACCAACTGCTTACCGGCGGCGCGGAGGCGCCTGCCGCGTGACGCGCCCCATCCTGATACGCGGAGCGCGCCTCCTCGACCCGGCGCATGGTATGAACGCAACCGGCGACCTGCTGCTGCGCGGCGGGAGCGTCGCCGCGTGCGGCGGCAGCATCGCGCCGCCCGACGGCGCGCTCATCGTGGAGGCGAACGGCCTGACCGCGGCGCCGGGCTTCATCGACCTGCACGCGCACCTGCGCGAGCCGGGGCGCGAGGACAAGGAGACCATCGCAACCGGCGCGGCGGCGGGCGCGCGTGGCGGCTTCACCACGCTGTGCTGCATGCCCAACACTGAACCCGCCATCGACTCGGCGGCGCTGGTGGACTTCATCAAGCAGCAGGCGCGAGAGGCGGGGCCGGTGCGCGTCCTGCCCATCGCCTGTGTAACGCGCCGCCGCGCCGGCGAAGAGTTGGCCGAGATGGAGGAACTCGCGTCAGCGGGCGCGGTGGCCTTCAGCGACGACGGCGCGCCGGTGGCGACCGGGCACCTGATGCGCATGGCGCTCACCTACGCCAAGCAACTCGGCCTGCCCGTCATCGACCACTGCGAGGATTACGACATCACGCGCGGCCTGGGCATCCACGAGGGGTGGGTCGCCTCGCGCCTCGGCCTGGCGGGCTATCCGTCGGCGGGCGAGGAATCGCTGCTGGCGCGCGACATCGCGCTGGCGGAGATGACCGGCGGCCACTTCCACGCCGCCCACGTCAGCACACAGCGCGGCGCCGAACTGGTGCGCCAGGCCAAGGCGCGCGGCGTGCGCATCACCGCCGAGGCCACGCCCCACCACCTGACGATGAGCGAGGAGTGGGTGCTCGGCGTCCACGGCGCCGCCGAGCCCGCGCAGCCCCTCGTCCCAGGCTCCTACGACACGCGCGCCAAGGTCAGCCCGCCCCTGCGCTCGCTCAGCGACCGCGCCGCCCTCGTCGAGGCGCTGCGCGAGGGCGTCATCGACTGCGTGGCGACCGACCACGCGCCCCACACCTTCGCGGACAAGGCCGTGCCCTTCGATGAGGCGGCGGTGGGGCTGACGGTGCTGGAGACGGCGTTCGGCTCGCTGATGGGCCTCGTGCGCGACGGAGCGCTGACGCTCCCCGTGCTGGTCGAGCGCCTCACCGCCGCGTCCGCGCGCATCCTCGGCGCGGCAGGCGACGGTCTCGGCGCGCTGCGCGAGGGCGCGTCCGCCGACGTGGTGCTGTTCGACGAGGCGGAGGAGTGGCTGGTGGACGCAAGCGGCTTCGCCTCCAAGGGCAAGAACACGCCGCTCGACGGCGAACGCCTCCAAGGGCGCGTCAAACTCACCATCGCGCGCGGCGAGATTGCCTACGACGACATCGGGCTGCCGGAAGGAGCGGCGGCGTGACGGCGGCGCACCTCGTGCTGGCCGACGGCGCCGTCTACCGCGGCGAGGCGTTCGGCGCCCCCGCCGAAGCCTTTGGCGAGGTGGTCTTCAACACCTCCATGATGGGCTACCAGGAGATGCTGACCGACCCCTCCTACGCGGGCCAGATCGTCGTGCCCACCTACCCGCTCCAGGGCAACTACGGCGTGGCCGCGCAGGATGTCGAATCGCGCCGCGTCCAGGTCGCCGGGTTCGCCGTGCGCGCGCACTCGGCGACGCCCAGCCACTACAACGCGGAGGCGACGCTCGACCAGTACCTCGCCTCCGAGGGCGTGGCGGGCGTTGCGGGCATCGACACGCGCGCCGTTACGCGGCGCATCCGCTCCGCCGGCGTGATGCTGGGCGCCATCACCTCCGGCGCGCCGGACGACGCGCTCGCCCGCCTCCGCTCCCTACCCGCCTACGACGCCGTGGACTACGTGGCGCAAGTCACCACGACGGAGGGCTACGCGTGGGAGGAGCGCGCCGAGGGGCGCGTCCGCATCGCCGTCGTCGACTGCGGCGTGAAGTACAACATCCTGCGCGAGTTGGCGAAGCGCGGATGCAGCGTCAGCGTGCTGCCCGCCACGGCGAGCGCCCGCGACGTGCTCGCCCTGCGCCCCGACGGCGTGGTGTTCTCGCCCGGCCCCGGCGACCCCGTCCACAACGACGCGACGGTGGAGACGGCGCGCGCCCTCATCGACCAGACGCCCATCCTCGGCATCTGCCTCGGCCACCAGGTCATCGCGCGGGCGATGGGCGGCGCCACCTACAAATTGAAGTTCGGCCACCGCGGCGGCAACCATCCGGTGCAGGACCTGCGCACCGGGCGCGTCTCCGTAACCGCGCAGAACCACGGCTACGCCGTCGACGAGGCGGGCCTGCCCCCTACCCTCGAGGTTACGCACCGCAACCTGAACGACGACACCGTCGAGGGTCTGCGCCACCGTGAGGCGCCCGTGCTCACCATCCAGTACCACTCGGAGGCTTCCCCCGGCCCCCTCGACAACGCGCACGTCTTCGACGATTTTCTGGCGATGGTGGGGCAGAGCGCCGAGTAGTGGCTAAGCCGTCCAAAGTCCTCGTCATCGGCTCCGGGCCTATCGTCATCGGGCAGGCGGCGGAGTTCGACTACGCGGGGACGCAGGCGTGCAAGGCGCTGCGCGAGGAGGGCGTTACGACCGTGCTCGTCAACTCCAACCCCGCCACCATCATGACGGACGCGGAGGTCGCCGACCACGTCTACGTGGAGCCTCTCACCGTCGAGGTGCTGGAGCGCATCATCGCCCAGGAGCAGCCCGACGGCCTGCTGCCGACGCTCGGCGGTCAGACGGGGCTGAACCTGGCGGTGGAGTTGGCGGACACGGGCATCCTCGACTGCTACGGCGTGCGGCTGCTGGGCACGTCGCTCGATACCATCAAGCGGGCGGAGGACCGCCGCCTGTTCCGCGAGATGCTCCACTCCATCGGCGAGCCCGCGCCGCCGAGCGAGATCGCCACGACGCTCGACGAGGCGATCGCCGCCGCAGGGCGCATCGGCTTGCCGGTAGCGGTGCGCCCCGCCTACACGCTCGGGGGCACCGGCGGCGGATTCGTCGCCACCTACGAGGAGTTGCAGACAGTGGCGCGCAGCGGCCTTGCCGCCAGCCCCATCAGCCAGGTGCTCATCGAGAAGTCGCTCCAGGGCTGGAAAGAGTTGGAGTACGAGGTGATGCGGGACTCCGCCGACACCTGCATCACCATCTGCAATATGGAGAACCTCGACGCGATGGGCGTGCACACGGGCGACAGCGCCGTGGTCGCGCCGAGCCAGACGCTCTCCGACAAGGAGCACCAGATGCTCCGCTCGGCCAGCCTGCGCATCATCCGCGCGCTCGGCATCGAGGGCGGCTGCAACATCCAGTTCGCGCTTGCGCCGCACCCGGTCATCGGCGAATCGCTGCCCGGCGGCGCGCCCCCGCCCCTCGCCTATTACGTCATCGAGGTGAACCCGCGCGTGAGTCGCTCTTCCGCGCTCGCGTCCAAGGCGACGGGCTACCCCATCGCGCGGGTGGCGGCCAAGATCGCCGTCGGCCTGCGCCTCGACGAGATACCCAACGCGGTTACGCAGCGCACCAAGGCGGCGTTCGAGCCCGCCCTCGACTACTGCGTGGTCAAGATTCCGCGCTGGCCCTTCGACAAGTTCTCCGGCGGCGACCGCATCCTGGGAACGCAGATGAAGGCGACCGGCGAGGTGATGGCCATCGACCGCGCCTTCGAGGCAGCGTTGCAGAAGGCGGTGCGCTCGCTTGAGATAGGCGGGCGCTCGCTGCTGTGGGAAGACCCCGCGTGGGCGGACAAGGGAGTGGACGAACTGCCCCTCGACCCCAGCGACCTGCGCCCATGGGCGATCATGGCGGCGCTGCGGCGCGGCGCGTCCATCGACGAGATGGCGCTGCGCACCTACTTCGACCCGTGGTTCCTAAACGCGATGAAGCGAATAGTCGACATGGAGCGCCGCTTGCTCGCCGAAGACCTTACGCCCGAGCTGCTGTGGGAGGCCAAGCGCGCCGGGATGCCGGACGAGAACATCGGCGCGCTCGCCGACCTGCTGGGCGAGCAGGTGCGCGAGCGCCGCCGCGCATGGAACATCCGCCCCGTCTACAAGATGGTGGACACCTGCGCCGCCGAGTTCGAGGCGGTAACGCCCTACTTCTACTCCTGCTACGAGGAGGAGAACGAGGCCGAGCCGCTCCCCGGCACGCGCGCGCTGGTCATCGG
>JAPPFU010000233.1 GCA_028875085.1 Chloroflexota bacterium | reverse complement strand
AGCCCGCCGCAAGGCGGCGCAAGACGAATGATGTGCTACTTCGTATATAATCCCCAAAAAAATCGTAGCGGAAGCAGCAAAATTTCTGAGGATCGCTGACTTGCCCTCAGAGGAAGTTCGCAGCTCGTTCAACGAGCTCCTCACGCTTCTGTCCAAGACGACTTTGGCATTATACGAAAAATACGAAGAACAAACGAATATTCAAGCCTTGCCGAAGCGCCTGCTGGATTCTAATCCGTTGAAATTGGCAGAGGCTGAGAATGTGAACTCCATGCAAGGGTTCAGAGAGGCCGCCTTAACGCTTCTCGAATCACTCTATCTAGACCTGCGAAAGGAGTTTCTGTCCATAAGTCAGGGCAGGAAATCGCGGGGCGGCAAGAGTTTCGAAGAGCAATTTGCATTACTGCTAAAGTTGGCGGACTTTCCTTTCCAGCAGCAGCAGGCCCATTTGCGGACTGACTTCGTCCTACCCAGCAGCAGTGCGTTTGAAAGAAACCGTACTAGCTGCGTCGTGGCCTCATTGAAGCGGACACTTAGGGAGCGTTGGCAGGAAGTAGCAGGTGAACTGAAACAATTGCAGGCACCGAATGTATTCTTGGTAACAGGGGATCCGAAAGTGTCCGCTGGGCAAGTGCACGGTATCTGTGATGTCCACCGCATCCACTTAGTAGTCAGGGACAGCGTAAAGGATAAGCACCCTGGCAATCCTCTTGTCCTCGGTTTCACGGAGTTCGCCAACGTGCGGCTGCCGATGCTGCAACAGCAATGGGCGACGGCTGGCCTGGGTGAGCGCCTCCTATAGGCATAACTAGCGTTGCCACTCCATAGTGGCGCCCGCCGCGAGTATGCGCCGTAAAGAGAATCGAGGCGAGATCCCCGCTTTCGCGTGAATGACGGAGAGAGGGTGAGGACGGTGTCCGCCTCGTGATTGCGTTGTAGGGAGAGGTTTGAAACCTGTCCCTACGGGGAGGAGAGCGGAACGAGCGCGTAAGCGCGCCGTTCGATTCCTCTCAGGGCGAGCGGAACTGGGGTGGGGGGGGGGGGGGGGGGGGGGGGGGGGGGGGGGGGGGGGGGTGGGGGTTTTTGTCTCTTCTACCGCTCCGGGGGTGGGGCGGCGCCTGCGCCTCGGCGCCGCCGCCGTGCGCGTCCGCCTCCCGGGCGGGGGGCGGGGGGGGGGCGCCCGCCGGGGGCGGGGGGGCCCCCCACCCCTCGTGTGCGCTAGAGCTTGTCCACCTCGGCCATCAACTCTTCCGGAGTGGGAAGCGTGCCGGGTTCGTAGGCCTTGGCGTAACGGACGACGCCCTGCTTGTCGATGAGGACGGCGGCGCGCTGCGCCATGCCCCGCTCTTCCATGAACAGCCCGTAGGCTTGCGCCGTCTCGCCGTGGGGGTAGAAGTCGGACAGCAGCGGGTAGTCGATGCCGCCCATAGAGTCGGCCCACGCTTTGAGCGAGAAGGCGTTGTCGGTGCTCAGGCCCAGAACCTGGACCCCCTTCTCCTCGAACTCGCGCACGACGCGCTGGAACGAGGAGGTCTGGTTCGTTCAGCCGCCGGTGAAGGCGGCGGGATAGACGGACAGGATGACCGCCTTGTCGCCCCGCAGCCCGCTCAGGGACACTTCGGAGCCGTCGTGCGCCTTGAGCGTGAAGTCGGGCGCCGGTTGGCCAACGTCGACCATGTTGAGCCTCCTTGAAGAGTGTTGCGGTTGGGCACGAGGATAGCAGATAGGGCGGGCGCCGGCGCTAGGGTTAGATGAGCCCTTCCTGGGGATGCGTCCAGGGCGCCTTCGGCAGGTTCGCGTATTGTCTAGCGCGGGCGAAGGGGATGCCCGCCACGGGAACGTCGATGACGACGGGCGATTGGCGCTCCAGTGCGAGAGGCAGCAGGCGTTCGAGGTCCAGGGGGTCGTCCGCCCGCATGCCGACCGCGCCAAAGGATTCGGCGAAGCGGACGAAGTCGGGGTTGTGCAGGTCGGTCTCGTAGGTTGCGGAGAAGAGCTCGTCCAGGTCGCGCGCCACGTTCCCGTACGAATCGTCCCTGAAGACGACCGTCGTTACGTTGAGGCCGTACCTGATCGCCGTCGACAGCTCGGCGGCGTTGAACATGAACCCGCCGTCCCCCGTAACGCACACGACGGGGCGGTCGGGCTGGGCGGCCTTTACGCCGAGGGCGGTGGGGAAGGAGAAGCCAAGGTTGTAGGAATAGCCGGAGTCGACGAAAGTCCTGGGGTGGTTCACCTGCCAGTGAGTGCGGGAGTAGTAGCCGAGCTGGGTCACGTCCCAGACCGTGAAAGCGTCGTCCGGGATTCCGCGCCGGAGCGCCTCGATGATGGGGAACTGAGGCTCCTTGAGGCGGATGTCGAAGTAGGCGATAAGCCGCCTCGCCGCGGCGACGGCCAGCTCGGGGGGCGGGCGGTCGCCCGCCCCGGCCTCGGCGAGGAAGGGGAGCATGGCCTCGATGGTCGCCTTCGCGTCGCCGTGCAGCGGGATAGTGTTGGCTTGCAGCCGGGTGAGCTCCGTGTCGTCGATGTTGATGTTGATGAGCGTGGAGGCTTCTCCCGCCGGGTTGCCCATCGAGAAGCGCGTCCCTATGCCTATCACCACGTCGGCGGCCTCCATCACGTCGACCAGTTCGTTCATCTCCTGCACGTCGCTGCGCGGGCTGAGGCAGGAGCCGTAGCACAAGGGATGGCTGTCGGGAATGGCGCCCTTGCCGCCGCCCGAGGTCATCACGGGTATGCGCGTCGCCTCCGCCATTGCTACGAGCGCCTCCTCCGCGCCGGAAGTCACCGCGCCGCCGCCGGCGAATATCAGCGGGGTTTTGGCCGCAGCGATGACTCGGGCGGCTTCCCGCAACTGGTCGGGGCTGGGCACGATGCGCGAGGTGGGCGCCGCGTCCCGCAGATGCACGTCGTCGCGCTCCACTCCGACCTCCGGGGGCATCTCGATGTACACGGGGCGGGGCCGGCCGGTGCGCATCTGACGGAAGGCTTCGGAGACGGCGCCAGGGACATCGCGCGGAGTGAGCACTTGCCCCCGCCACTTGACGATGGGGCTCAGCGCGCCTCCTTGGTCCATGACTTCATGGACGGCGCCGAGGTTCCTGCCTATCTGGCCGCGGGGTATCTGACCGGCGATGAGGAGGAGGGGAGAGGAGCGGGCGTACGCCGTGGCGAGGCCGGACGCGGCGTTGTACACCCCCACGCCCGGAACCACCAGGGCGACACCCGGCTTGCCCGAGGCGCGCGCGTAGCCGTCGGCCATGTGCGTCGCGCCCGCCTCGTGGCGCGTCGTAATCATGCTGATGCGCGGTTCGTCCCGCAGCGCGGCGATGATTCCGGACATGTGGATGCCCGGGATGGTGAAGACCGTGTCAACGCCTTCCCGCACCAGGGACTGGACGAGCGCCTCGCCCCCGCTCATTTTCGGCATCGTTCACTCCGGCTGCGTCAGGATTCGAGCGGATACGTGGCGCGATTCTATCGCGCGACGCGCTCTCTCCGCCTAATCTGCGGCGGCGGCTTAAACCTTCGGACGCCAGCGCAGTTCGGGGCGGCGCGCGGCGGCGGCCTCGTCGAGGCGGGAGACGGGCGTGCGGTAGGGCGCGCCGTGAAGGAACTCCTCGTCCTGCGCGGCCTCGGCGTCGATGCGCTCCATCGCCTCGACGAAGGCGTCCAGCGTCTCCTTCGACTCCGTCTCCGTCGGCTCGATCATCAGCGCTTCTTCCACTACCAACGGGAAGTACATCGTCGGGGCGTGGAAGCCGTAGTCGAGCAGCCGCTTGGACACGTCGAGAGCGCGGGCGCCGCGCCGCTTTCGGGCAGAGAAGACGACCTCGTGCATGACGCCGCGATCAGGCTCGAGGACGAAGAGGTCGCGGAGGCGGGCGCGGAGGTAGTTGGCGTTGAGGACGGCGTTGTCGGCGGCGGCGCGCAGCCCCTCGGCGCCCATCAGGCGGATGTAGGTGTAGGCGCGGGCGAGCACGCCGAAGTTGCCCTGCCAGCCGCCGACGCGCCCGATAGTGCGGGGCGGGTCGGCGAGCGCGTAGGCGTCCTCGCACCGCTCGACGATGGGCGCGGGGAGGAAGGGGGCGAGCGTGTCGTTGGCGCAGACGGGGCCCGCGCCCGGCCCGCCGCCGCCGTGAGGAGTGGTAAAGGTCTTGTGCAGGTTTAAGTGCACCACGTCGAAGCCAAGGGCGCCGAGTTTGACACGGCCCAGGAGCGCGTTCATGTTCGCGCCGTCGGCGTAGACGAGGCCGCCCGCTTCGTGCGCGATGCGGCACATCTCCACCGCGTTCACGTCGAACAGGCCGAGCGTCGTCGGCTGCGTAAACATCACGCCGGCGAGCGTTCCGTCCGCCTCG
>JAPPFU010000260.1 GCA_028875085.1 Chloroflexota bacterium | reverse complement strand
CCAGCAGGCCGCGCACCACCACCAGCCGCCGCTCAGCCAGGAAGGGGACAACCATCGCCGCCGCCATGAAGGCGTTGACCGAGAACCCGGCGGCGTCGAGGCGGCTGACGTTCGGCTCGCGCACGTCCGGCGGCCCCACCGCCTCGGCCAGCGCCGTGAGCGCCTCGTTGGCGGAGAACGTATCGTCGCCGTGGAAGACGTAGATCAAGCCAATGACCGCTATACTGGCGGGCGAGGGATCGAACGCATGCGCGCGCTGCTCTACCTGTTCGGACGGACGGCCAGCCTAGTCTACTTTATGTTCCACCGGCAGGTTCCCGTGTGGGTGAAGGCGCTCCCCTGGGCGGCGCTTATCTATCTTGTGTGGCCGCGAGACCTCATCTTCGACTTACCGTTCATCCCCGGCGTGGTGGACGACTTGCTGGTGGCGTTCCTGCTCCTCAGGGCCTTCTTCTGGCTTGCCCGCCGCGCCGTCCGCCCTCAACGCCCCCCGCCGCCCGACGGCGCCGTCCCCGCCGACTTCCGCGTCATCGACCCGCCGGACGAGAGCGGCGGCGGACGCGGCGCCGCTCCCTAACCGACCCCCGTCCGCCGCTATAATGCCTCTGCCCTATCCATCCGGCGGAGGATTTGCTATGACCACCGACCCCCTGAAGCCGCGCAGCGCCGAGATGACCGACGGCCCATCGCGCGCGGGCGCCCGCGCCATGCTCAAGGCCATCGGCTTCACCGACGCCGACCTCGCCAAGCCCATCATCGGCGTCGCCTCCATGTGGACGGAGACCATGCCGTGCAACTACAACCACCGCGACATGGCCGCCTTCGTCAAACAGGGCATCCGCGAAGCGGGCGGCACGCCGATGGAGATCAACACCATCTCCGTCTCCGACGGCGTCTCCATGGGCACGGAGGGGATGAAGGGCTCGCTCATCAGCCGCGAGGTCATCGTCGACTCGATTGAGGTCGCCACGCGCGGCCACTCCTTCGACGGCCTCGTCATCCTCGTTGCCTGCGACAAGACTATTCCCGCGGGCGCTATGGCGCTGGCGCGCCTCAATATCCCTGGCCTCACTTTCTACACCGGCTCCATCGCCCCCGGCCTATTCGAAGGGCGCAAGGTCACGCTGCAAGAGATGTACGAGGCCATCGGCGCTCACGCCGCCGGGCGCATCGACGACGACCAACTCCGCCGTCTCGAGGACGTTGCCTGCCCCGGCGCGGGCGCCTGCGGCGGCCAGTTCACCGCCAACACCATGGCCATGGCGCTCGAGTTCCTCGGCATAAGCCCCGCCGGCCTCAGCGAATCCCCCGCCGTCGGCGAGGTCAAAGCCGAGGCCGCGCGCGAGGCGGGCCGCCTCGCCGTCCGCCTGCTGCGCGATGATGTAAAACCCCGCGACCTGATGACCCGCGACGCCTTCGACAATGCCATCGCCTGCGTCGCCGCCACTGGCGGCTCCACCAACGCCGCCCTCCACCTGCTCGCCATCGCCCGCGAGGCCGGCGTTCCCCTCACCCTCGACGAATTCGACTCCGTCATGCGCCGCACGCCCATCCTCGCCAGCCTCAAGCCCGGCGGCGACTACGTGGCGACCGACCTCTACGAGGCCGGCGGCTACGCCCTCGTCGCCAAGGAGCTCGCCGACGCCGACCTCGTCCACCAGAGCGCGCGCAACATCGACGGGCGCACCCTTGGCCAGATCGCCGCCGCCGCCGCGCCCGCCGCCGGACAGCGCGTGGTCGTCTCCGCCGCCGAGGCGCTCAAGCCCTGGGGCGGAATCGCCGTCCTGCGCGGCAACCTCGCCCCCGATGGATGCGTGGTTAAGCTTGCCGGCCACGATCGCCTCTACCATCGGGGCCCCGCCCGCGTCTACGACAGCGAGAAGGACGCCTTCCAGGCCGTCCAGCGCGGCGATATCCAAGCGGGCGACGTGGTGGTCATCCGCTACGAAGGCCCTGCCGGGGGTCCCGGCATGCAGGAGATGCTCGCCGTAACCGGCGCCCTCGTCGGGCGTGGTCTCGACCACGAGGTCGGCCTCATCACCGACGGCCGCTTCTCCGGCGCAACCCACGGCTTCACCGTCGGCCACGTCGCGCCCGAGGCCTTCCACTGCGGCCCGATTGCCCTCGTTCAAGAGGGCGACACGGTCGTCATCGACGTGGAGAACCGCCGCCTCGACCTCGAGGTCTCCGACGACGACCTCGCCCGCCGCAAGGCGCAGTGGCGCCAACCCGACCCCAAGTACCCCACCGGCGCTCTCGCCAAGTACGCCCGCACCGTCTCCTCCGCCAGCGACGGCGCCATCACCTCCCCCGGCCTCGAGGGCAGCGTCTGGTAGGGGCGGGCGGCCTGCCCGCCTCTACACCATCGCGCGGAGTTGGCCGCCGTCCACGCTGATGTTCTGCCCCGTGATGAACCCCGCCCGCTCCGACGCGAGGAAGGCCACCAGGTCGCCCACCTCCTCCGGCTCGCCGAAACGGTCGGCGGCGATCAGCTTGCGCCGCAGCTCCATCGCGTCGCCTACGTCCGCGCCCCGGCGGCGCGCCTGCATCTCCGCCACCGCCTGGAGCCGCCCCGTCTTGATGGAGCCGGGCAGCACGTTGTTCACCGTTACGCCGTCCGCCGCCACTTCCAGCGCCAGCAGGCGCGCCCGCGCCGCCGCCGCCGACCGCGCCACCGTCGACAAAGCCAAGTTCTCCTCCGGCTGCTTGATGGACAGCGACAGCACCGTGATGATGCGTCCGTAGCCCTGCTTGCGCATAAAGGGCAGCGCCAGCCGGTCTAGCCGCACCGCGCTCATGAAGCTGAGGTCGAGCGCCGCGAGCCACTGCTCGTCGCTCATGGCCGCCGCCTGACCCGGCGGCGGCCCGCCCAGGTTGTTGACCGATATGTCCACGCGCCCCCACCGCTCCGCCGTCGCGGACCCACCCCCGCCCACCGCGATGGCGCGCCCCGCGCCGTACGCCCGCTCGATCGCCTCCGCCGCTTCCGCCGCCTCGTCGCCGTGGCGCGAGACGATGGTCACGCACGCGCCGTCCCGCGCCAGCGATTCGGCGCAGGCGCGTCCGATGCCCTTGCTCGAGCCGCCCACGATGGCGGCGCGTCCGGCGAGACCCAGGTCCATAGCCCCGGATGATACGCCAACCACGCCACCTCCCGTTCCGCCCTGAGCCTTCTTCCGGTTGCCCTGAGGGAACTCGAAGGGCGCCCTATCACTCCCTCCGCGAGCGGCGCCGTATCCCGAACGTCGCCGCCAGCGCACGCGGCGTATCGATCCACGGGCGCACCTTCGATCCCTGGGCAACGTGGCGCCAGCGCACCGGAACCTCGGCGACGCGCATGCCGAGGCGGTGCGCGTGCGCCAGCAGGTCGAGATCGAATGCCCATCCGCGCTCCCGCACCCGGGGCGCGCGCTCGCGCCACGCCGCCGACCTAAGCGCCTTCGCCCCGCACTGGGTGTCGTTGTACGGTAGACCTAAGAAGCGCCTTCCCCACTGGCGGCTCAGCCCGCTCACCAGGCGGCGCAGAGGCGGTTGCCCTCCCTCGCCGCTCGGCACGTGTGAGCGGTCGCCGATGGCGATGTCGTGCTGCGCGAGCGCCTCTATCAGCTTGGCCGTCTCCGGGGCGGGCACCATGTTGTCCGCGTCGGCGAACGCCAGCATCTCCCCTCGCGCCGCCGCGAACCCCTCCCAAACCGCGCCGCCCTTGCCGAGCGGCTTGACGAACTCCAGCACCCGCACCTCCGGCGCGGCCGTGGCGATCTCGTCCGCCACCGACCGCGTGTTGTCGCGGCAGCCGTTCAGCACCACCAACGCCTCGAACGCGCCTCCGTCCCAACCCCGGAAGTAGTCGACGTACTCGCGCAGGGTGAGGCCCAGACGCGACTCCTCGTTGTAGGCGGGGATGATGATGGAGAGGCGCGGCGGTTGAGAGTCCGGGCCGGTCATGGCTGCTCGCGGGCGGCCTTCTCTACCCGTTCCAACTTGGCGAAGGAGTGGGCCAGGCGCTTGATCCCCGAATCCCCCGCGAACGCCACCACCACCTCGAAGTCGCCGGCGCTGGGGTTGCAGTTGACCACGATTCCTTGCCCGAAGACGGCGTGCGTCACCTTGTCGCCCGCCTTGAAGGGCGCGCCGGCGGCGGGGGCAGGCTGCGCGGCCGGGGCGGCGTCCGTCCAGCGGTCGTAGGCGACGGCCGCTTCGCGCGGCGTCTGACGCCCCGGCGTGCGCACCAGATGCGGCGGCAGGTCGGCGAGGAAGCGCGACGGCGGATGCCCCTGACCGCTCCCGAACAGGCGGCGGCGGAAAGCGCGGAACAAGTAGAGCCGCTCCTTCGCGCGCGTCATGCCCACGTAGGCGATGCGCCGCTCCTCCTCCAACTCCGCCGGGTCGTCGAACGAGCGCGCGTGCGGCAGCAGGCCGTCCTCCATGCCCACCATGAAGA
>JAPPFU010000047.1:3952-4444 GCA_028875085.1 Chloroflexota bacterium | reverse complement strand
TCTCCTTCCTGCAGATTGCGGTCGAACTGGAGCGGATGGGCGACTACGCCGAGGGCATCGCCAAGATAAGCCTGATGATGGGCGAGCAGCCCCCGCTTAAGCCGCTGGTGGACATCCCCCGGATGGCGGAGATTGCAACCTCCATGCTGCGCCGCAGCCTCGACGCGCTCGTGAACCGCGACGTGGACGAAGCGCTCAACGTCTCCCAGGCGGACGACGAGGTTGACCGCCTCTACGACCAGGTCTACCGCGAACTGCTCCTCTTCATGCTCCAGGACCCCAAGACCATCGAGCGGGCGACCTACCTACTGTGGACGTCGCACAACCTCGAGCGCGTGGCCGACCGCGCGACCAACGTCGCCGAGCGCGTCATCTACCTCGTCACGGGCCGCATGACAGAGACGCACGCCTCCCGCTACTAGCCACTCCTCGCCCTCATGCCGTCGTTCTCGCGAAAGCGGAACCTCGCTTCGATTTCAGCAGGGTGTGCCG
>JAPPFU010000047.1:0-3942 GCA_028875085.1 Chloroflexota bacterium | reverse complement strand
TGTTTCTATTACGGCGGGGTGGGGGTGGGGCGGGCCCCCCCGGGGGCTGGGGGCGCGGGGGTACCCTCCCCAAAAGGTCTTTTATCTCTTGAGGGGCGGGGAGGGGGCAGTGGAGAAAAGGTAGACTTGGGACCTATGGGGATGCCCGGGCAGAGCAAGGTTGCGTTCGCCGCACTGCGCGTGCCCGACTTCCGCTCATACACGGCGGCGGGCACGCTGTGGATGATGGCGGACAACATCGAGCACGTCATCTCCTACTGGGTGCTGTTCGAACTGTTCAATTCGCCCATCCTGGCAGGCTACGCCGTTATCAGCCATTGGGCGCCGGTGCTGCTCTTCAGCGTGTATACGGGGGCGCTCGCCGACCGCTTCGACAATCGTAAGCTGACCATCGCCTCGATGCTGCTCTTCATGGCGGTGTCGGTCGCGTGGGGCGTGCTCTTCCTCACCGAGTCACTCCAGATGTGGCACGCCGTCGTGCTCCTCACGCTGCATGGATTGGCGGGAGCGCTGTTCCAGCCGGCGAGCCAGTTGATGATCCACGACATTGTCGGGGCGCAGCAGCTGCAGAGCGGCGTGCGCATCACCTCCACGTCGAGGCAGCTGGGCATCTTCCTCGGCCCGGTGGTCGGCAGCGCGCTGCTGTTGAACCTGGGACCCGCGATGGGCATCTTCGTCAACGCGCTGATCTATCTGCCGATGATTCTCTGGTGCCTGCTGCGTCCCTACACGGGACACTTGCACATGGGAGAGGTTCGGCGCGCTCCGATGCGATTTGGCCTAGCGGCCTACGCCGCGGCCATCCGCGCGGCGGCCAAGAACCGGGTGGTGCTGTCGATGATTGCGCTGGGCGGCATGTCGTCCTTCCTGGTCGGCAACGCCTACCAGGCGCATATGCCGGAGTTCGCCACCGGCTTCCTGCCCAGCGACGCCGGCTTCCTCTACGCGGTGCTGCTCGCCTCCAGCGCGGCCGGCGCGGTGATAGGCGGCGCCGTGATGGAAAGCGTGGCGGCGTTCGAACCGCGCGCGCGGACGGCCATCGTGCTCGGCGCGCTGTGGGCGATCTTCATGGCGATGTTCGCCGCCGCGCCGCACTACTCCTTCGCGCTGGCCGCGCTCTTCGCGGCGGGAGTGCTCCAGATCGGCTTCACCTCGATGGCGACCACCATCGTGCAGTTGGAGGCGCCGCCCGCGGAGCGCGGACGCACCATCGGCGTGTTCAGCATGTCGTTGAACGGCCTGCGGATGGGGAGCGGATTCAGCGTCGGATTCCTGGGCGCGGCCATCGGTATCGACTGGTCGCTGGGACTCAGCGCCGCCGCGCTGTTCGCGTTGACCATAGGCCTGTTCATGCTTGTGCGCCGCGCCGCGCCTGCGCGCGTTCCCGCCGCTATGCCGATGGAGATGACCTCAGAGCACCACGCCGGCTGCTGCTAGAGGCGCAAGGGCGGCGGGTTGGGTAGTATGAGCGGGTATGTGGTGGGAGGAGCTCAGGGCTAGCGAGTATTTCGGGGCGGCGGTCGGTGGCGCCGTCTTCGTCGCCGCGCTTGCCCTTGCGCCGCTGGTTGCCCTGCTGATGCGCCGCGCGGCAAACCGATTCGATCAGGGAACCATCTACGGCGTCGGCGGGCCGGTGCTGCGGGCGCTGCGCACCCCGCTCGCGCTCTTCATCGTCGTCTCCGCTGCCTTTATCGGCGCGCAGTTCGCGGGGCAGCTCGATCGGTGGGACGCGGAGATCAAGCAGGCCTACGCCATCGCACTGATCGTGCTGGGCGCTCGTGCGCTTTCGTTGTCGGCGCGGGCGGCCATTGACTGGTACATGGCGACGCTGGCGCACCGGACGGAGACGACCTTCGACGACCAGATGCTGCCGCTGGTTCGGCGTGTGCTGCGAGTAGTGGTCTACGGCGTGGCGGCACTGCTGGTTATGGATCTGCTGGGCTACTCGCCCGGCTTGCTGCTGGGCGGGCTGGGCATAACGGGCTTGGCCATTGCCCTGGCGTTGCAGCCGACGCTGTCGAACTTCTTTGCCGGCACTTACGTGATATCCGACCAGGCCATCAGGCCGGGCGACTACATCGAACTCCAGGGCGGGCCGAGCGGCTACGTGGTGAACGTGGGCTGGCGGACGACGAAGATACGGACGTGGCTGAACACGCTGGTGATTATCCCCAACGCAGTGATGGCGGACACGGTCATCACGAACTACCAGGGGCCCGAGCCCGCCCTGAACGTGATGGTGACCTGCGGCGTGAGCTACTCCAGCGACTTGCAGCTCGTGCAAGAGGCGGCGCTGGACGTGTGCCGGCAGGTCGTTGCCACGAACCCGGAAGCCGTAAGCGAGATGGAGCCGTGGTTCGGCTTCGACTCGTTCGGAGACTCCAACGTGAACTTCTGGGTGTTCCTCCAGGCGCGCGACAGGATCAGTTCGTTCATCGTGACGAACGACCTCATCAAGCGCTTGCACGCGCGGTTCGCCGAGGAGGGCATCGAGATCAACTACCCGGTGCGCAAGCTGGTGCTGCCGGAGGGCGTCGAAGGGTTGGGGCGGCGCGGCGCGGCGGCGGACGAGAGTTCCGAGCGGGGAGAAGGAAGTGTGGGATAGCCTAGTTGCGCTCTTGCTTGTAATGTGTAATACTAGGTATTGACTCTGAGGCCGGTCAGTCGGTTCGCTCCTCTTTGGAAGGGCGCTTGGCGAGACCTAAGAGAATCAACGAGGAGCGCGGCATGAACATCTACGTCGGCAACCTTCCCTACACAAGCAGAGACGACGAGCTCGAGCGGGTCTTCGCGGCCTACGGCGAGATCGCTTCGGCCACCGTCATCATCGACCGCGAGTCGAACCGCTCGCGGGGCTTCGGCTTCGTCGAGATGCCGAACGACGACGAGGCGCAGGCCGCCATCGCCGCTCTGAACGGCTCCGACCTCGGCGGCAGGACGATTACCGTCAACCAGGCGCGACCCCGCGAGGAACGACCCCGGCGCTGGTAGGCGTCTAGCGCGCGCCTTCACGGCGCGGCACTCCCCGCGTCTCTTCAACCCCGCGCTTGTCGTTCGGCGGCCGCTCGATGAGATAGAGGCGGCGTATGCATAGGCTGCTCCGTTGGCTGTTCACCACCGGCAAGGGGCGGGCGGCGCTCGGCGTGCTCGCCCTGCTGCTTGGCCTGGGCGGCTGGCTCGCGTGGTGGCTGGCCTCGCCCCTCTTCCTCGACACGGTCGTGGACGAGGAGTTCCCTCTCGCGGGCAGCGCCCAGATCGAAGGCATGACCCTGTCCCCCGACGATGTGCGCGAGATGACCCGCGGCGCGCCCGGCGCCGAGACGGACGCCATCATCGACCGCATGGGCGGCGCAGCCGACCCATCCGCCCGCATGCCCGTTACGATGGAGGACGCCGAATCCATCATGCAGGCGCGCTCCGGGGTGGAGGAGCGCGCCTCGGAGGCGATGCCGGGCGAACAGGGCGCTGCGGTCGCAGTCCTGCACGGAGAGTTCCGCGATGCCGACAGCTTCCACAAGGGCAGCGGCACGGCAACGGTCTACCGCCTGCCCGACGGCGCGCACGTGTTGCGCTTCGAGGAATTCAGCGTCACCAACGGTCCCGACCTGCGCGTGTTGCTGAGCGCGCACCCCGACCCCGAAACATCGGCGCAGGTGAAGGACGGAGGCTACGTGGAACTCGCCAGGCTCAAGGGCAATCTGGGCAACCAGAACTACGAACTGCCGGCAGGCGTGGACGCGGCAGCGTATCGGTCGGTCGTCATCTACTGCCGCCCGTTCAGCGTGGTGTTCAGCGTCGCCCCCCTTTCGGAGCCCTCTGCGTAACCCTGACATCTTCTTCGTCACTCCTGCGAAGAAGACTTTGCGTAATCCCGTGCCTCTTCACGGGGGGTGCGCCGAGGGGCGGCAGCCCCTCGGCTGGGGGCGTGGGGGTTTACCCCAC
>JAPPFU010000004.1 GCA_028875085.1 Chloroflexota bacterium | reverse complement strand
TCTGGGAGCAGCGTCGTGACGCGGCGGGCGGCGGTGCGGGTCATCTCGGCGTACCAGCACGTGGTGTCGCCCTACTGGCCGAGCGCGTGCCGCTACGAGCCGACCTGCTCGCGCTACGCGCAGGAGGCGGTGTCGCGGCACGGACTGCTGCGCGGGGGATGGCTCTCGCTGCGGCGGCTGGCGCGCTGCCGCCCATTCGGAGGTTACGGACCGGATCCGGTTCCGCAATGACTATCCAAAGCCCCGGCGCGCCGGGGCGGACGAGGACCTTTGGCATTGAGAGGCGCAGGCCACCCGCCTGAGCGCGTCCGGCGAGCGCGCCGGGACATCCTCATAGCGGCGCTGTTGGCGATCTTGCTGGTGAGCACGGGGTGCATCGCCAGCCGCAGCTCGCCGTCGCAGGCATGGTCGGGCGTGGCCATCGACGGCGACATCGCCTACGTGGGCACGCAGTCGGGCGAGGTGCTGCGGGTGAACCTGGAGCGCAACGGCTTGGTCGAGCGCGTCTTCTCCGTGCCGTCGGGCGGACGGACGGACGCCTTCCCCGGCTTCTACGCGACGCCCGCGCTGGTGGACGGCGTGGTCTACGCGGGCGGGTTCCGCGGCTTCGTGTTCGCGCTGGACGCCGAGACGCTGACGCAGCGGCGTGAGCCGTTCGAGATACAGGGCGCCGCGTTGTCCAAGAGCATCGTGGGAGGCGTCGTGCCTGCGGACGGGCGGTTGGTATTCGGCGCGGCGGAGGGAGCAGCGGATGGGCGGCTGTACGTGCTGGATATGGAGCTGCGCGAACAGTGTACCTATCCTCGGCGCGGCGCGGCGGCGACGGGCGCTATCTGGTCGACGCCGACGGTCGTGGACGGCGTGGCCTACTTCGGCGACCTGGCCCACAACCTGCACGCGGTGGACATCTTCACCTGCGAGTCGATATGGCCCAGCCCGGCGAACCTGGCCGGAGGCGTGGTAGCGCCGCCGCTCTATCACAAGGGGCGCTTGTACGTGGGCGCGTTCTCCGAGGCGTTCTACGAGGTCGACGCGGCGACGGGCGCCGTGCGCGAACTGCTGCTCGCCGACAATTGGTTCTGGGCCAAGGCGGCGACGGACGGCGAGCGAATCTACGCGCCGAGCATCGACGGGCGCCTGTACGCCATCGAGATAACCTCGCGCCGCCACGTGTGGACGTATCCGGCGGAGGGAGAGATAGGCCCCATCTTGTCGGAGCCGGCGACGGCGAACGGCCTCGTCGTGGTGGGGTCGGACGACGAGAACCTGGTGGCGCTGGACGCAGCGGGCGGCTTCCGCGTGTGGGATCAGCGCGTGGGGGACAAGATCCGCGCGCCGCTCGTGGTCGACGGCTCGACGGTGTACGTGCACTCGCTCGATCGGCGGCTGCGCGCCTACGACCTCGATACGCGGACGCTGCTGTGGGAGCGCGACTTGGAGGAGGGGCGCTAGCCGATGGAATTCCTGGGGCTGCTGTGGGACGAGGCGGTGACGAAGCCGATGACCAACGGCTTGATGCTGCTCTACTTCCTGCTGTTCAGCAACCTGGGGCTGGCCATCATCACCTTCACGCTGCTGGTGCGCGGGGCGACCTATCCGCTGGTGATGCGCCAGCTCCGTCAGACGCGCAAGATGCAGGAGCTCCAGCCGCGCATGCGCGAACTGCAGGAGCGCTACAAGGACGACCCGCAGAAGCGCGGCCAAGAGGTGATGCGCCTCTACCGCGAGATGGGCGTCAGCCCGGTGGGGTGCTTGGGGCCGCTGGTCATCCAGATGCCCATCTTCATCGGCCTGTTCTGGGCCATCAACAACGTGCTGCCCTTCACGCCGGAGAACCTCGCGGGGCTGGCGGAGCGCCTCTACGGGTGGCTGCCGATGCTGGACGGCGTCGTGCCGGTGGAGCGCAGCTTCTTGGGGATGGACCTGGCCATCGAACCGGCGCGCGACCGCACGCCGCTGGGCCTGAGCCTGGTCGCGCTGTCGGGCGTGACGATGTACGTGCAGCAGAAGATGACGCAGGTGCGAAGCGCCGACCCGACCCAGCAATCGACACAGCGGATGATGCTGTTCATGTTCCCCGTGATGTTCGGAATGTTCAGCCTGTTCTTCCCGGGCGGCCTCGTCGTCTACTGGGTCGTCTCCAACTTGGTCGGCATCACCATTCAGACGTTCGTAACCGGCAGGCGCAGCCTCATCGCGGCCATTCCCTTCGTGGGGCGCGAGGAGCTGCCCGAGCCGCCGCCCGCGCGCGGCGCCATCGCGCCGCCGCCAAAGGAGGACGGCGATGGAGCACCGGAGCATCGAGAGGACGGCGAGGACGGTGGAAGAGGCGATCGACCTGGCAGTCATGGAACTCGGCGTCGACCGCGACGAAATCGTCGTCGACGTCGTTAGCGCCGGGCGCGCAGGCATCCTCGGCATCGGCGCGGAGCCGGCCAAGGTGCGCGTGCGCCTCATCGGCGACGAGAGCGCCGCCGCCGCGGCAGGCCTGAGCGCCGTCTCCAACCTGCTCGGCCTGCTCGGTGTCGAGGCGACCGCGTCCATCCGTTCGTCCGGCTCGGGGCCGGACGACCCCGCCGTCAACGACGTGCAGGGGGAGGACGCGGGGCTGCTCATCGGACGGCGGGGCGAGACGCTGCGTGCGCTCCAGTTCGTGATCAACATGATGCTCACGCGCGGCGAGGAGCCGCTGGGCCCTGTCGTGGTGGACGTGGAGCAGTACCGCAGGCGCAGGGCGCAGGAGCTGCGCAGGCTCGCCGAACGCACCGCCCGCCGGGCGGTCAGCACGGGGCGCAGCGTTCACCTCGACCCGATGCCGCCTGCCGACCGGCGCATCGTCCACATGGCGCTGGCGGACAGCAGCGACGCGACGACAGAAAGCGCCGGGGAAGGCGCCGACCGCCACGTGGTGGTCAGCCCCATCGCCGACCAGCCGGGCGCGCGGGAGGGGCGCGGGCGGCGGGCGCAGTAGCGCGGCGCGCCTGCTATGGAGGACGCCGGCGGAAGGCCGCCCCGGTTCTGGGTGCGCCGCGAGCGCCTAACGCTCGCGCTGGCTGCGCCGCTTGCGGGCCTGTTCCTTGCGTCCGCCGTCTCGTGGCCGTGGCTGGCGGCCGGACTGCCCGGCGCCTTCGGCAGCCTCACGCCGCCAGGCATCGTCATCCTTGCGGTCGTTGTCTTTGCCGGGGCGTTCGCCATTCGGCGGCGGCTGCCTATGGCGCTGTTGACGTGGCCGCCCGCCGGTCAAGGCGCGATCGTGCTGCTGACAACTGGCTTCTTAGCGCGCGGCGGCGAGGAGCTGGCGGGGGCGGCGGCGCTAGTGGCCTACGCAGTCATCTACCTGTTCGTGCTGGTGTTCGCCATCTCGCTGTCGCGGCATGGCGCGGCGCTGCCGGTGGCGTTCACCGCGCTCTTCGTGGGCACGCAGGCGCTGCGCTTCCCTGTGTTCGAGACAGCGGAGCCTGCGATCTCCGGCGCGGCGCCCTTCACGCTGGCCGCGGCGGCGCTGGCGCTAGCGGAGCTGGCCGCCCTGACGTGGGCGGCGCGCCGCTTCGTGAGCGCGCCGGAGGAGGGAGCGATGCGGGCAGCGGCGCTCATCGTTGGGGTGGCGGCGCTGCACGGCGCGCTGGCCGGTTGGCAAGGGCCATTGCTGGTGGGCGAGCTGAGCGTCGGCGCGGCGGCGGGACAGGCGCTGCGCTGGCTGGGCTTGGTGGTGGTGCAGGTGGGACTGGTGTGGGCGGCGGTGCGGCTGCGCCGCGCGTTCGCCCACTTCGAGCGGACGGAGTATGTGCCCGAGGCCGCGCTACAGCGCCGCGAGGAGCAAGAGGCGCAGGCGGAGCCGAGCCGAGATTCCCGCCCCGCATCAAGCACGGAGCAAGGTTTGCGCGGGGATGACGGAGGGGAGAGCAGGGATGGCGAGCGGGAGACGCGGGAACGACGGGCGGGAGGGCGCCCTACGCGCCGCAAGCGCCGAAGGAGGTGAGGGCGTGCTAGGTGCCTCCCACGGTGATGAAGGGGTGATAAACCCTCCGGCCATAGTCGCCATCGCGATTCACCGCATCACCGCGCTGAAGATGAGTAATCTGCCGAATCCCTTGTGAATCTCCAGGCTCGCGACTTCCTGCTTGTTCGCTAAGGCGGCGAACGCTCGACGCAGTTCCACGTCCAGGGCATTCTGCTTGGTGCATGACATCGTAGGTCCGCGTTGAGTTGTCATGCAGCGCTCCTGCTCGCGGGAGCGCGCCCCACGCGCAGAGGCTGCCCGCTAGTCCCGGTTGCCAGTCTTTTTGGCAGTCACCACTGCCGTTGGCGCCCTTCCCCTTCGAGCGGCCTGAGGGTGAACGAACGGGGAGGTTCGGGAAAACGAGGAGGCCCCCCACCTTGCGGGAGGGGGGCCTCTTGTAGCACGCGGAGAATAGCCGCGGCTGCCCCCAACAGCGCCAGCGCCCCCGCAGCCCACAAGTAAACCCACAAACCCAGGCCGAA
>JAPPFU010000277.1 GCA_028875085.1 Chloroflexota bacterium | reverse complement strand
GAACGCGCCCTCGAGGATGCGCTGCTGCGCCTCGCGCACGAGCGCGCCGCGCCGGTCGGTGTCTTGCTCCGCCGCCTGCGCCTCGATGAGCGCGTCGAGGGCGTCGTCGCGGTAGCCGAAGACGTTCTGCGCGCCATCACTGTGGGCGAGCGCCAGCAGGAAGGAGCCGGTGGTCGAGGTGGGCGGCAGCGGCCCAACGAACGCCTCGAAGTCGCGCTCCTCCCACACGCGCCGGAAGTAGGCGGAGCGGCTCACCACCTCGACCGTCACCTCGAAGCCCGCACCGCGCATCTGCGCAGCCAGTGCCTCGCCGTGCGCCGCGTAGCCCTCGCCGAAGTTGGCGACGGTGAGCGTCAGCGCCGTCGCGTTGTCCCCGGCATGCTCGCCGCGGAACACCTGGCGCAACTCCTCGTCGCCGAGCAGCCAAGCCGGTTCCACGACGGGCACACCCGTTCCCACCCACGCCGGACGCCCCAGCGCGTCGAGCGCCGCCCACGGATCGAGCGCGGCGAAGAGCGCGCGCCTGACCGCCGCGTCCGCCAGCGCGCCGTTGCGGACGTTCACGCCGAACGCTACGCCGATGCCTTGCCGCCGCACGACCACGGAGCCGAAGTCGCCGCCTGCGAGTCGCGCCCACTCCCGCGCGTCCACCTGCGCGATGTCCACCTGCCCCGTCCGCAGGTATGCCGCGCCGGTGGCAAAGTCGCGCACCGGGACGAACTCGAGGGCGCTGAGGGCCGGAGCATCGAGCCGGGCGTCTTCCCTGGCGGTGAGCCACACCTGGCCGGACGCGCCTTGCTCGAAGAGCCACGGGCCGGAGCCGCTGACGGGCGCGCTGCGCAGGTCTGCGCCGACGGCCTCCGGCGCCATGACCACGGCGTAGGGGCTGGCGAGCTTCTGCGGCAGGTCGGCGTCCGGGTAGCGCAGGCGCAACCGCACCGCCGCGTCGCTGACCACTTCGATGTCTTCCACAGCCGCGAGCAGCCACGTGTGCGGCAGCCCGGGCGTGCGCAGGCGTTCGAGGCTGAAGGCAACGTCTTGCGCCGTCACCTTGCGCCCAAGGCCGCCCTCCACGGATGCCCATGCAGCGTCCGGGCGCAGGTCGAACTCGTAGGCAAGGCCGTCGGCGGAGACGCGCCACGCCTCGCACAGGTCGCACTTCACGCGCATGCTTGGCTGCGGAACGCCGGGGCCTGCCTCGAAACGCAGCAAGCGGCTGTAGGCGAGGCCTGGGCCGAAGAGGGTCGCCCATTCGGAGACGAGGCGATGAAGGTCGCGGTGCGGTGCGGCGCCGACCGCCGCTACGCGCAGTGTTCCATCGGGACGCGGCGTGGCGTCCGCGGTTGGGGTTGGAGCAAGCGTCGGGGTGGGCGAGGGCGTGGGGGTTGGGGCGGCGCACGCTCCGGCGAGCAGACACGCCGCCGCAAGCGCGAGCGCTGATGCTAGGCCGCGCACGCTGCTAGACGCGGCGGTCGTCCGTGAGGCGGCGCGCTGCGCCTGGCAGCGCTCGCACCTCCACTGCCGCCGGCGCTCCCGAGGCGCCCGAGTCGTTTACGCCCGCCATTCGACCGTTCCGCGCCATCTCCGCCTCCGCCAATCCGTCGCGTTTCAGGAGCATTCCCGCGCCGACGCGCGAGAGCATGTAGAGCGCGATTGCCGTGGGCGGCGCGAACACCAGCAGGTGCATCATGAAGGCGAGGGTCGTCGCCAGCTCCTGGTCTATCCCCAGCAGGCCGAGCGTGTAGACCACCGCCCAATGGTAGGCGCCGATGCCTCCGGGCAGCGAAGGCGCCGCCGAGGTGAAGAAGGATGCCGCCACCAGCACCACCACCATCGTGAGCAGGTTCAAGTCGAACCCCACCCCCTGGGCCAGCAGCCACCCCGCCATGCCCATTAGGCCCCACGACAGCGTCGTCGCCCCAAAGGACAGCGCCAGGCGCATAGGCCGCTCCCGCAGCAGTCCCACCGCCGTGGCAACCTGCTGGAAGAAGCGCGCGTTGCGGGCGACGGGGATGCTGCCCAACCCTTTCGCCGCCACGACCAGCACGCCTATCGTCACCACCGCGAGAATCACGAATCCCGCCAACTGGATGCTCGCCCCGCGCAGCGAGCTGACGAACACCAGCCCCAGCCCCAGCAGCAGAACGGTGGCGAAGATGTCCATCACGTTCCCGGCCACCAGCGACGCGAGCGCCGTCGAGAAGGGCGTCTTGTAGCGGCGCGTGATGAGAATCAGCTGCACCGGCTCGCTCATCATGCGGATAGGGAGCAGATTGTTGATGCCGATGCCCGTGTTCTGCGTGACGTAGACCTGCCAGAAAGAGGCCGGCTCGCCCGGCATCAGCACGCGCCAGCGCGCCGCCCGCAGCATCCCGCTCGCCAGTAGCGCAGCGACGGCGAGGAACACGTACTCCAAACGGTCGGAAAAGCCCCGGATAGTGGCGGCCACCTCCGCCCAGTCGAGGCTGCGCGTAACTAGCCACGCCAGCCCTCCGCCCACGACCACGCTGAGGACAAGTCGAAACCAACGGAACAATCTGCTCCCGATGAGGTTTTCCAAACGGCCCTGGATGATCACGCGCCGCTCCATCGCGGACGCCCGCTACAATGGCCGCTATGGAGCTGACCACCAGCGCAGGCATGCCCGTGTCCACCGTGCCCCTTATCGACGGCCACACGCACGTAGACCAGTACGACGGCGCGGAAATCGAGGGAGTGCTCGAACGGGCCAGCGCTGCGGGCGTCGGTCTCATCATAGCAGCGGGCGTCTCCATCCCCTCTAGCCGACGCATACAGGTTTTGGCGGAATCGCACCCTATCGTCCGCGCGGGCGTGGGCATCCACCCCAGCGACCTGCCGCCCGTCGTGGACGGCGCCGTCGAGGCCGAACTGCGCCGCCTCGCCGAGCATCCCGCAGTCGCCGTTTGGAGCGAGACGGGCCTCGACGCGCTCCCCGCGTCGCCGCCCGCCGACCTCCAGCAGCGCGCCTTTCGCATGCAGATACGCCTCGCGCGTGAATTCGCCCTGCCGCTCGTCGTTCACTCGCGGGGGACGGACGCGGAGGTGTTGCGCGCGCTGCGCGAGGAGGGGGCGAGCGAGGTCGGCGGTGCGTGGCACTACTTCGGCGGCGACCTGCGCCTCGCCGACGCCATCGTAGACCTGGGCTTTCACGTCTCCTTCGCCAAGACACTGCTGCGCTCGACGGAGTTGCAGGCCGTCGCCGCCCAAGTCCCCCTTGAACGCGTCGTCATCGAGACCGACTCCTACCCGCAGCCCTTCAAGAAGAAGCGCCAGCGTTGGACGGAGCCGTGGAATCTGCCGCAGGTCGCGGCCAAACTCGCCGAGGTCAAGGGCGTCGCTCCCGATGAAATCGGACGCGCCGCCACCGCCAACTACCTGCGCATGGCCCGCTCGCGCCTCGCCAACCTCGCCCTCCCCCTCTCCGTCCGCGCCCAGCCTGCGTCGGCCTCTCGCGCGTAGGGCTATCGTCGCACGAACGACGGAGCGGCTCTTCTAATTCACCACGTTGATGGGGCTTCCGGCGAGGAACGCCTCCACCGCGTCCACGGCGCCTTCGTTGAGGAACTCCATACCCTCGGGCGTATTGTCGGCGACGTGGGGCGTCAGCACCACGTTCTCGCACGAGAGTAGCGGATGGCCGGGAGGGATCGGCTCCTCGTCAAACACGTCGAGGCCCGCGCCGCCCAGCTTGCCGGATGCGAGCGCCTCGGCTAGCGCGATGTTGTCCACCACACCGCCGCGCGCGACGTTGACGAGGATCACACCGTCCTTCATCAGCGCCAGTTCGCGATTGCCGATGAGATGGCGCGTGCGCTCGGTCAAGCGCGTGTGCAGGCTCACCACGTCCGCCGTTTGCAGCACCTCGTCGAGCGGGGCGAAGCGCAGGCCGAGCTGCGCCTCCCGCTCGGGGGAGGGGTTCAGCGTCCATGCGACGACCTCCATGCCGATGGCCTTGGCGAGCCGTGCCGTCGCCGCGCCGATGTGCCCCGTGCCGATGACGCCGAGCGTGCGCCCGCGCAGCAAGACCGTGCGGCGCACTTTCCACAGCCCCGCCTTCACGTTGGCCGTCTCGTCGGGCAGCTTCCGCGCCGCCGCGAGCATCAGCGCCAGCGCGTGCTCCGCGACCACGGGCGCTGTTCGCCCTGGCACGTTGCACACGCTTATGCCGTAGCGGCGCGCCGGCTCCAGGTCCACCGAGTCGGTTCCGATGGCCACCAGGACGATGAGACGCAGGTTGGGCAGTTGCGCCAGCGTCTCCTCCGTCCACTTCACGCGAACCGGCGAGATGACCGCTACGGCGTCGCGCACGCGCCTCACCTGATCGGCATCGTCGTCAGGCAGGTCGGGGTAGAGCGTTGCGTCGGTGAAAGAGCGGAGGCGGTCGAACTGCGGCGACCCCGCCCACTGGGGCGGCACGTCTGCGACGATGACCAGTTTGGGCAGCGCGGTCATGCCGACTGAGGCCGCTCGAAGATGGACGCCACGCCCTGGCCGC
>JAPPFU010000162.1 GCA_028875085.1 Chloroflexota bacterium | reverse complement strand
GACGAAGTAGTCGCCGGGCTTCTGGACCTGCGACTCGTGGCCGATGAAGAGCCAGCAGCGCGCGAAGATGCGCTCCTGCTCAAGTTGGTAGAGCTCCTCGTCGACGAAGATGGAGCGGGTAACGGCGCGGCGCTCGTGGTCGACCCAGCGGTCGAGGGCTTGCTTGAGGACGGTGTCGCTCATTGCCATGAGAGCACTCCTTTCGGCGGCCCGTGCCGCCCCTCGCTTTGCTTTCGTGCGCGCGCATTATACGCGCGCGGCGAAAAGTCAAGCGCGCTTGACTACGCTGCCCCTAATCCACCAACTCCACGCCTTCGCCTGGCAGCCAATCCGCGCCTCGGTAGTGGTCGCCCTGGCGCCATTCGCGCAACTCGACGCGCACGCCGTCGGGGTCGTAGACCTCGGCGCGCACGCCATGGAAGGTGAGCGGCGTCTCGTTCGGCTGCCCCGCTAGGCGGACGCCGTACTCCGCGAGGCGCGCTACCGCCGCGTCCATGTTGTCCACGCGTAGCGCGAGCATCCGCGGGCCGACCGCGCGCTGGTCGACGCGGTCGTCGTCGGCCGGGAGCACCTCCACCATGAAGTCGCCGAGGGCCAGGCAGGCGACCTCCACCGTGCGCCCGGCGCGATGTGCGCGCACCCAGCGCGTTACTTCGAAGCCGAACACGTCGCGGTAGAAGGCGACGGTGGCGGCGACGTCCTTGGCGTTCAACTCAACGTGATCGACGCGCGTGATCTTGTGCGGCCTCCTGGCGCGCGATGATAGCGGGGTTGGGGCGCAGGGCGCGCGCCGCCCTGCCCTACTCCACCGCGCTAATCGGGGCGCAGGTCAACCCCCGCTTGCGCCTCCAGAACGCGGGCGGCTATCCAACATTCGTACTCGCCCCAGCCCTCGGCCTGGGCGGCGCGGAGGATGCGGGACGCCTCGGCGCCCGTGCCCGACGGCGCGCCGACCGACTCGGCGAGGGCGACGGCCAGCGCCACGTCCTTGGCCACGATGTCCAACTTGGCGGTGGAGGTCGCCGGATCGCCGAAGTCGCCGGCGTAGAGGCGTTCCAACGAGCGCCCCGGGCCTCGGGCGCCGACCGATTCGGCGATGAAGTCGGCCACCTGGCGCACGTCCGCCCCCGCCTTGGCCGCCGTCAGCAGCGCCTCCAGCAGAGTGAAGAGGCCGGTAAAGGAGACGTATTGGCGGGCGAGCTTGGCCACCTGGCCTTGCCCTGCCGCGCCGACGTAAAGCACCCGCTCGCACATCGCCTCGAATGCCGGGCGCAGGCGCTCGAACAGTTCGCGCGGGCCGCCGGCAGTTACGAACACGCCGCCATTGCTGACGGGCGCGTCCAGTGCGCCCGCGCCGCGCTCCTCGCACGCGGCGGCGATGCGGCGAGCGAGGTCGGGCGGACTCGTGCTCATGTCCACGAACGCGCCGCCCTGGGGCAGCGCCGGGATCAGGTCGAACGCGACCGACTCCACGATGGCGGGGGTAGGCAGCGACGCGAAGACGGCGTCCGCCCCCTCCGCGGCCTCGCGAGCGCTGGACGCTGCGACGCCCCCACGCTCGGCGATGGCGGCGACCGCCTCAGGGCGCGGGTCGAACACGGCAACCTCATAGCCCGCGTCGATGAGGCGGTTGATGAAGCGGGCGCCCATGTTGCCCGCGCCGACGTATGCGATGCGCACGATGCCCTCCTTGCGCGGCGTGGAGCCGCTCTTGTTCAAGACGCTGCGGCGGCCTCGACCTCGGCGGCAAAGGAGCGGAGCAGCCGCTGGAACGCCTCCGGACGGCCCGCCGCCATGCTGAAGCCGACGCCCGGCGTAATCGCCAATTGCGCGTTCTCCAACCCCTGCTTGAGTTCGTAGGTGTAGGCGAGTTTGTGGTTGGCGTCGTCGCGGTCGCCTCGCGTGATGAGGACGGGGCAGCGGACGCTCGGAAAGGAGGCGCGGAGGTTGTAGAACTCCTGAAGTTCGGGGCGGTTGCGGATGGCCAGGTAGTTGCGCGCCACCGTCTCCCATTCGTCGCCGTGCAAGCGCCGCATATCCGCCTTGCGCTCGTCGGAGTAGGAATCGACGTTGAACACCTGCGCCGTCGCCGAATGCCCGGCGCTGTCCTGCGCGATGATGGGCCCGTCGAGGATGAGCGCGCGCACGCGCTCCGGGTAATCGATGGCAAACCGCAGTGCCACGCGCGAGCCGAGGCTCACGCCGTACAGCAGCGCGGGCGGCGCGCCCAGGTGGTCGAACAGCGCCGCCAAGTCATCCACCCACGCCGACGGCGGCAACTCCGCCACGTGCTCGCTCCGCCCCATCCCGCGCAGGTCGGGCGCGACGACGCGGAAGTCCTTGGCCAGGTCGTCCACGTGCCGCCGGAGGCTGACGCTGCTGGAGCCCGCGCCGTGAATCATCACCAGCAGCGGGCCGTCCCCAGCCTCCTCGTAGTAGTGGGCGAATCCGTTGAGCGTCAACGCGGGCATAGGCGCCTCCGACGGCGGGCTGCGCCGTACGCTATCATGACGGCGCGACGTGGGCGCGCCCTTCGAGTTCCCTCAGGGTGAACGGAGGGTGGAGCGGCGCTTGGTACACTAGGGGAATGAGCGCCCCTGTCCGCGTCCGCTACGCGCCTAGCCCGACGGGCGACCCGCACGTCGGCAACATCCGCGCGGCGCTGTTCGACTGGCTGCTGGCGCGGCGGACGGGCGGCGCGTTCATCGTCCGCATCGAGGACACCGACCGCGCCCGCGAGATCCCCGGCGCCAAGGAGCGCATCCTCGAGGCGCTGACCTGGCTCGGCCTCGACTGGGACGAGGGGCCGGGCAAGGGCGGCCCCTTCGCGCCCTACGTCCAGTCGGAGCGCCAGGCGCTCGGCGTCTACGCCGAGCCGGCGGAGCGGCTGTTGGCGAGCGGCGCGGCCTACCTGTGCTACTGCCCGACGGAGCGCCTGGACGCGATGCGCAAAGCGCAGCAGGCGCGCGGCGAGCCGTCCCGCTACGACCGCGCCTGCCGCGACCCGGCGCAGCGCGAAGCCATGCGCGCGCTGAACGACGCGCCGGTGGTGCGCTTCAAGACGCCGACGGAGGGCCGCCTCGGCGTGCGCGACGCCCTCCGCGGCGAGGTGGAGTTCGACCTGAGCCTGCTGGACGACTTCGTCATCCTCAAGGCGGACGGCTTCCCCACCTACCACCTCGGCCATATTGTGGACGACCACCTGATGGAGATAAGCCACGTGCTGCGTGGCGAGGAGTGGCTGCCCAGCCTGCCGCGCCATCATCTGCTCTACGAGGCGCTCGGCTTCGAGATGCCGGTGATGGCGCACCTGCCCATCGTGCTCGGGCCCGATCGCTCCAAACTCTCCAAGCGCCACGGCGCAACCTCCGTCCTCGACTACCGCGACCAGGGCTACCTGCCCGAGGCGATGGTCAACTTCCTCGCGCTGCTGGGCTGGTCGGTGGACGGCAGCACGGAGCTCATCTCCCGCGCCGACCTCATCGAGCGCTTCGGCCTCGACCGCGTCCTCTCCTCCTCCGCCGTCTTCGACGTGCAGAAGTTGGATTGGATGAACGGCGTCTATATGCGCTCGATGACGCACGACGAGCTGGCCGAGCGCCTGCTGCCGCTGTTGGAGGTCGGCCTGCCGGAGGACGCCCCGCGCCCCATCGACCCCGCCTACCTCGCCGCCGTCGTGCCCTTGGAGCAGGAGCGCCTCAAGCGGCTCAGCGACGCGCCCGACCTGCTCTCCTTCTTCTTCGTGGAGCAGCCGCGCTACAATCCGATGCGCATCATCCGCAAGGGCATGGCGCGCGACGGCGCCCGCGAGGCCATTGACCGCTCCTTGCGCGCGGCCGAGGCGCTTGACGAGTGGGACGCGCCCTCCCTCGAGCGCACCTACCGCGCCCTGGCCGACGAACTGGGGTTGACCTCGGGCCAGCTGTTCGGAGCGCTGCGCGTCGCCGTAACGGGCCGCGAGGCGGCGCCGCCCCTGTTCGACACGATGGCCGTGCTGGGCAAGCAGCGCGTCGTCGCTCGCCTCCGCGCCGCGGGCGGCTTCCTAGGCGCGATGCCGGTGGCGTGCTAGGGCGCGCTCCGCGTTGGCGAGCGGCGAACAGTCTGGTACGCTGGTAGTCCGCCGCTGGGGATTAGTTTAGCGGTAGAACGCCTGACTCTGGATCAGGTAGGCCGGGTTCGAATCCTGGATCCCCAGCCAGCGCGTGACAAAGGAGTGCCGAATGGCAAGCACGGCCCCACCCAAAGACCAAACGCTTGTGCGATGCCCTGACCATCACCCCAACGGCCGCGCGGTTCCGTATGCTGCCGCAGTTGCACCGGCAGGGGATGGCGAGGCGGTTCTATGCGGCAGCAAGGGATGCGAGAAACCCGGGTTGATTTGGACGACCAGGGAAGCGTGGAATCTCTACGAGAAGGGGGAGCGGGTCTTCTACCCGAGGACGTTCGCCATTAGCATCAAAGCAGGCGAGCGGGTGCACGTTGCCCCTTCCAGCGCCTAGCCACAGTTCACCGCAGCTC
>JAPPFU010000074.1 GCA_028875085.1 Chloroflexota bacterium | reverse complement strand
CTCCCGCTAGGGGCTGCTGGCGCGCGATCAGGTCGATGCAGCGCTCCTCGATGTCAAAGCGCTTGGCGTCGATCAGGTTGTCGTCCTTCACAATCTGGTCGGAGGCGGCGAGGTCGCGGAGGCGCAAGGCGTCGATGGAACGCAAGATGGCCTTCTCGACCATGCTGCCGAGCATCAGCAGGTCGTTCTGGAGGTTAACCAGCTCTTGGTCGAACTCGGCCCTGCGGGCGGCGGGCTTGCGCATCTGCTTCGCCTCCTAGCCGAACCGGCCGGTGATGTACGCCTCGGTGCGTTCGTCGGCGGGATTGGTGAATATCTGGTGCGTGTCGCCCGTCTCCACCAGGTAGCCGGCGCGGTCTTCGTCCATATTCAGGAACGCCGTCTTGTCAGAGACGCGCGCGGCCTGCTGCATGTTGTGCGTAACGACCACGACAGTATAGTCGCGGATAAGTTCGCGCATCAGGCTCTCAATCTCTAGGGTGGCGATGGGGTCGAGTGCCGAGGCCGGCTCGTCCATCAGGATGATCTCCGGCTCGACCGCGAGCGCGCGGGCGATGCAGAGGCGCTGCTGCTGGCCGCCGGAGAGGGCGAAGCCGCTCTCGTGCAGGCGGTCCTTCACCTCGTCCCAGAGCGCGGCGCCGCGCAGCGAGCGCTCCACCGCTTCGTCGTAGTCGCCCCGGTAGCCGTTGATGCGCAGGCCGAAGGCGACGTTGTCGTAGATCGACTTGGGGAACGGGTTCGGCTTCTGGAACACCATCCCGATGCGGTAGCGCACCTCCGTCGGATCGATCGCCGGGTGGTACACGTTCTCGTCGTTGAACAGCACCTCTCCCTCGATGCGGGCACCGGGGATGAGCTCGTTCATGCGGTTGAAGCAGCGCAGCAGCGTGCTCTTGCCGCAGCCCGACGGGCCGATGAGCGCCGTCACCTTGTTGCGGGGGATGTCGAAGGACACGTCCTTCAACGCTCTGAAGGCGCCGTAGTAGGCGTTCAGGTTTCGTACCTTGAGCGCGGTGTCGGCGCCGGTCATCTCGGCGGAGTCGGCGGTCGTCATTCCTCGGACCTCCTCTGCGTTCTGTTCCTGATGTAGACGGCGACGGCGTTCATCGTCAGTAGCACCACGAGCAGGACGATAATCCCGGCGGCGGCGATGCCGCGGAAGCCCTCCTGCGGGCGCGAGACCCAGTTGAATATCTGGATCGGCATTACCGTGAACTTGTCCAGCGGGTCGGTGGGCACGAAGGTGAGGAAGACGAGCGCGCTGATGGCAATCATCGGCGCCGCCTCCCCCACCGCGCGCGAGAGCGCCAGAATCGTCCCGGTCATAATGCCGGGGATGGACTGCGGCACCACAATCTCCTTCACCACCTGGAACTTGGTCGCGCCCAGGCCGTAGGCCGCCTCGCGGTGCGAGCTGGGCACCGAGCGAATCGCCTCGCGGGAGGCGATGATGACCACCGGAAGCACGAGCAGCGACATCGTGAGCGCGCCCGCCAGCACCGACCGCCCCATCGCCAGGAGCTGCACGAACACAGCAAGCCCCAGGAGTCCGTAGACGATGGAGGGCACGCCCGCCAGGTTCGAGATGTTCACCTCGATGATCCTGGTCAGCCAGTTCTTCGGCGCGTACTCCTCGAGGTAGACGGCGGCGCCCACGCCGACGGGCACGGTGAACGCGCCCGTGAGGCCGATGATCCAGATGGAGCCGAAGATGGCCGAGCGCATGCCCGCCTGCTCGGGGAAACGGGAGGGGTAGTCGGTGAGGAAGTGGAAGCTGAGCCACGGCGCGCCCTGGTAGAGCACCCGCATGACGAGGATCACCAGGCCGGCGAGGCCGACGACGATGGCCAGCATGAAGAGCGCGAACCAGATGCGGCCCCAAACCTTGCGCCGCGCCAGATTCGGCCGGAACCGAGATGCCCAGTCCGCCGCAGCCATATCCGCCTAGTACTCCTCCCGCACGCGGCGCACCACCAGGTGCCCCAGCACATTCATCAACAGCGTGAGCATGAAGAGCAACAGCCCGACGGCGAAGATGGTCTGGAACTCCAACGAGCCGTGCGGCGCCTCGCCCAGGGCGAGCTGCACGATGTAGGCCGTCATCGTCTGGATGCTCTCCAGCGGATTGAGCGTCAGGCGCGGCGTTGCTCCCGCCGCGATGGTTACCAGCATCGTCTCGCCGATGGCGCGGGAGAAGGCGAGGATGAAGGAGGCGACGATGCCGGATACAGCGGCGGGCACGACAACGCGGAGCGCCACCTCGATGCGCGTCGCGCCGAGGGCGTAGGCCGCCTGGCGCAGCGAACGCGGCACCGCCACCATCGCGTCCTCGCTCAGCGACGACACCATCGGGATAATCATCACCCCCATGACGATCCCGGCACTGAGGGCGTTGAACACCAGCAGGTCGCGGAACATCGGCAACGGGATGTTCTGCAACTGCGGGGTTACGAAGGTCAGTGCGAAGTAGCCGTAGACGACTGTCGGAACCCCGGCAAGCACCTCGAGAATCGGCTTCAACGTTCGCCGGACTCGGTCGGGCGCGTACTCCGACAGGTAGATGGCGATGCCCAGACCGCACGGGACAGCCACGGCCAGCGCGAGGAAGGCGACCAGCAAGGTGCCCGACACCAGCGGCAGCACGCCGTAGGAGCGCGGTCTGAGGATCGGCGACCAGCGCGTGCCCGTCAGGAACTCCCAGACGGAAACCTCGCGGAAGAAGCCCAGCGACTCGATGAGCAGGCTGAGGACGATGCCGACGGTGGTGATGATAGAGACGAGGGCGCAGAGGAAGAAGATGAGGTGGACGACGCGCCCGGTGGCCGCTCCGCGTGTAGGCGCGCTGCGCCCCGACCTCAGCAGGCTTGCGCCGTGGCTAGGCTCCCTGTCCCACGATCCGCCCCGCAACACTGCCGCTCTTCATCCTTCCATAGGGCGCGATTCACTCGCGGCCTGCGCCGCGCAGCCTATCGGTCAGGCGCTCATGGACGAACGGGATGGCGCTAACGGACGGCTATGAGAGCGTTAACGTGGCGCTAACGTGGCGCTAACGTGGCGCTAAGGGCGCGCGTTTACACCGCCGGGATAGCCACTTCGAACGTCGTCCCTGCCCCAGGCCGGCTCTGCGCGCTGATGGAGCCGCCGTGCGCCTCCACGATGTGCCTGGCGATGGCGAGTCCCAACCCCGTGCCTCCCGCGCTGTGCGAGCGGTCGGCCTTGTAGAAGCGCTCGAACACGTGGGGCAGATGCTCGGGCTCGATGCCGACGCCGGTGTCCTCCACCGCGACGCGCACCTTCCCGTCCTCCGCCCATGCACGCAGGGTTACGCTCCCCCCTTCCGGCGTGAACTTCAGCGCGTTGTCCACCAGATTCAGCAGGGCCTGGCGCGCCTTCTCGAAATCGGCCGACATCGCGGGCGCGCCCTCCTCCGCTTGGACGTCGAGCGCGATCCCCCGCGCCTCCGCTCGGGAGAGGACGCTGTCCCGCACGTCGCCCAGCAACGCCGCCGCGTCCACGGGGCCTATCGCATAGACGACCTGGCCGCTCTGCAGACGCGAGAGTTCCAAGAGCTCCTCCACCAGGGCGTTCATGCGGTCGGTCTCGCGGTGAATGCGCGCTAGGAAGTCGCGCTGGACGTGCTCCTCCAGCCCGCCGTACTCCAGCGTCTCCGTCATAGCCTTGATGGCGGCGATGGGGTTGCGGAGTTGGTGGGAGAGGTTGCTGACGAACTCGCGGCGCGTCGTCTCCACCTGGTGGGTCTGGGTCATGTCGCGCAGGACGAGTAGCACCGCGCCGCTGCCCTCTTCCAACGGCATCGCGACGGCAGACACGCTGGTTCGCCCGTCCAGGAGCTGCATCTCCGCCGCGCGGCGGGCGGTGTGGGAGCGGCATGCCGCCGCCAGCAACTGCAGGTCGTGGTCGCGGAGCAGCGCTTCCCCGGAGGCCACATCGCGCCGGTCGATAGCGAGGAGGGCGCAGGCGGTGGCGTTGGCGACCTGAACGTGGTTGCGGGCATCGACCACCAACGCCCCGTCGGTCACGCCCTCGATGAGCGCGACGGCGCGCAGGCGTTCGGCCTCCAGCGCGGCGGTGAGCGTTCGGTGGCGTTCGGCCACGCGGTTGAGGGCGTCGCGCAGACGGCGCGCCTCGTCGTGGCCCACTGTCGCCGCGGACGCGCCGCCCGCTATGCGCTCGGCGGAGGCCGTAACGATGCGCAGCGAGGTCATCGTCCGCTCCGTGATGCGCCCAACGAGCCACAGGCCCACGCCCATCGCCACTGCCCACGCCACCACCGTCGCCGCAATCGGCGCCCACTCCCGCGCCGCCGCGCTCACGATGAACACCGCCAGCGCCAGGGCGGTAACCATCACCGCGTAGGCCAAGGAGAGGCGGCGGTCGAGGGAAGCCGGGAGCTTCACCTGGCGAACCTCCTTATCCGTCGAAGCGGTAGCCCACGCCCCGCAGCGTAACGATGCGCGCAGGTTGGGCAGGGTCGTCCTCGATCTTCTCCCGCAGCCGGCGCACGTGCACGTCCACCGTGCGCTCATCGCCGACGTAGT
>JAPPFU010000069.1 GCA_028875085.1 Chloroflexota bacterium | reverse complement strand
CACGTCGCCGCTGTAGCTGTCGCCGACGTGGAGCGCCTCCGCCGCTGCGACCCCCGCCCGCGCGAGGGCGGCGCGGAAGATGGGCGCGTGCGGCTTGCCGATGCCCACCTCGCCGCTGGAGACGGCGGCGTCCACTGCCCCTAGCAAGCCCACCCCCTCCAAGTGCGCGTCCAGCCCGCCGCCCATATTGGAGATGACGCCCGTGGCAACGCCCATCGCGCGCAGCGCCGTCAGCGTCGGCAACGCGTCGTCATAGGCGGAAAGTTGCTTCGACGCGGCGTCCACGCGCCGCCACACGCGCATAGCCGTTGCCGCGTCGACGTGCGCCCCGGCCTCCGCCAACAGGCGGCGCTCGTACTCCGCGAACACCGCGTCGCGCTCCGCCGCCGCGCGCCGCGACACGGGGCTGACGGCGTTCTCCTCCGCTAGGTAGGCGTCCGCCGCGCGGTAGCCCGCGCCGAGCAGCCCCTCGTCCACGTACAGACCCTCGGCGCGCGCGGCCTGCGCCTGAATGCGCTCGCCGCCCGACTGCCACCCGGCGAGCGTGCCGTAGAAGTCGAAGAAGACGGCGCGTAGCATCCGCGCTCCCTACGCGCCGGCGGCGGCTCCGGCCAGGGCGGCGGCCTCCACCGGGACGCCGTCGCGGTAGAGCGCCTCGTTGCCTGGGGCGGCGGGGATGCGGGCGCCGGGCGTGAGGATGCCCACCAGGTTCAGCGGGTCGGCGGCGGAAAGGCGCACGACCTCGCCGTCGGGCGGGCGCTTGTGCACCGCGCGCAGCGCGTCGACGGCGTCGGGCAGCGCGAACTGCTCGCCGACGAGCCCTGCGACGAAGCGCCCGCCGCGTATCTCCCCCCTCGCCTCGGCGCGGCGGAAGGAGCGCAGCAGCATGCGCCATGGCGGCGCCATCTGCTCGAGCGCGAGCGCCTCGCGGCACACCACGCCGTAGCGCCGCAGCAGTTGCGCCGCCCGCGCGTCGACCGTCTCCTCCTCGATCGTGCGCGCCGCACTGCCGTTCCCGCCCAGACCGTTGGCCAGGGCAAGCGGGAGGGACTGGCCGTCGGCGTGGAGGAGCGTCCAGCGGCTCTGATGCGAGCGCAGGCGGGGGCGCTTGGCGAAGCGCGAGCGCCTGGAGGGCGCGGCGGCGCGGCGTGCGGCGCCCGAGATGAGGCCGCGCAGCGCGCCGAACCCATCGGCGGTTACGCGCCCCGCCGCCACCAGTTGCCATAGCGCGTCCTCAACGTCGCTGGGCAGGCGGCGCACGCCGGCCACGATGTCGGGCAGGAAGGAGGCGCCCCGCCGCTGCAGGTAGTCGTACACCTCGGCGGCTGCGCCCGGGGGCGGCGCATCCTCCGGCAGCGCGTCCAGCAGCCATGCCGCGTCCTGGCGCAGCGCCAGCGACACGGGGCTGTTGCGTGAGATGCCGCCGGAAGGCGCCGCGGCGCGGCGCGCGAACCGCCCCCAGACCGCCTCGCCGCTGAAGAAGAACTGGTCGAGCATCGAGGGCACGTAGCCGCGGACGCGGGCGGGCAGAATCGCGCCCTCCCACGCCTGCGCCGCCGCCTCGAAGCCCTGGAGTTGCTCCACAACCTCCATCAGCCCCGCCTCGCCGCTCAACCGGCTGGACGGCGTTGCGTGCTGCCACTCCAACAGGAAGCGCAGATAGGAGGCGGCGGGCACCGGCTCCACTTCGCTGCGGAGGCGTCCGATGGTGGCGCGGTGGATGCGCGCGAGGATGCGCCGGTCGCAGTATTCGTCCACGTCCGCGTCGATGGCGCCCTGGCGGTAGCGTCCGCGCAGCGCCACGCCCTCGCTCTCCAAGCGCGCTGCCGCCGCGCGCGCCGCGTGCTCGCTGAGCGCGAGGCGGTCGGCCAACTCGGCGACGGTGAACGGCCCGGTGCACTCCACGCGCCCGCGCACCACGTCGGCGATCGCCGCGTCCTGCTCGCGCGGCGAGCCGTTGCCCCAGACGGCGCCGGACAGTTCGCCATCCGGGTAGGCGGCGGCCACCAGCGCCGAACGCTCCGTCGCAAGCCAGAAGCGCTTGTCTCCGGCGCGCAGACGCATGACGCGTCCGGCGCGCTCCAGGCCGCCCAGCCACTCGCGCCATTCGGCGGGGTCGTCGGCTCGGGTGTCGATGTCGTCGTCGGGCAGCAGGGCGAGGGTGAGCAGCGCGTCGTGGAGGTCGTCGGCGTCGCGGGGCTCGGGCCACGCGGCGGCCGATTCGGCCGCGACAGCCTCTTGGTCGAGCGCGCCCAGGTCGCGGGCGTCCTCGGGCAGCGCACGGCGCAGCGTAACGGCGCGGGCGCGGCGTTCTTCGAGGGGCGCGTCGTCGAGGAAGGCGTAAGGCATCGCGTTGAGAATCTGGTGCGAGAAGGCGGAGGGCTGGACGGTGTCCTTGCCGTAGACCTCGACGCGCCCGCTCTCGATGGCGCGCAGCACCTCTTGCAGTCCGGCGAGGTCGAGCGCCTCCGTCAGGCAGTCGCGCAGCGTCTCGAACACCAGCGGGTGGTCGGGCGGCTCGATGTCCTCCCCCGCCGCCATGTTGTCCTGGCAGGCGGCCTGGGCGGGGAAGACGGCGGCGAGCAGGTCGTCGGAGCGCATGCGCTGAATGGGCGTGGGTATGCGCTTGCCGCCCACCTGGCGCAGCAGGGCGAGCGCTCGGGAGGCCGTCCAGCGCCAGCGCGTGCCGAACACGGGCGATTGAAGCACCGCCTGCGTCAGCAGCGGCTCCGCCGTCCGCGCCTTGACGTAGCCGAACACCTCCTCGGCGGGGAAGGAGTGCTGCGGGCCGAGGGAGATGTTGACGCCGTCGTCGGTGGCGGCGGCCTGGAGTTCGAAGTCGAACGCGCGGCACAGCCGCTTTCGCAGCGCCAGCCCCCACGCGCGGTTGACGCGGCTGCCCCAGGGCGAGTGAATCACCAGCTGCATCCCGCCCGCCTCGTCGAAGAAGCGCTCGGCGATGACGCGCTCCCGCGTCGGCGTGAGGCCGAGCACGCGCTTGCCCTCCTCCACGTAGGCGACGATCTGCTCCGCCGCCTCGCGTGACGCGCCCTGCTCCATCAGCCACGCGGCGGCGCGCTCCGGCGCGTGGAGGCGCGCGTCCACCTCGCGGCGCACCTCCGACACCTCCTCCGACAGCTCGGGCGTGCGCCCAGGCGCCTCGCCGAGCCAGAAGGGGATGGTGGGCGCTTGGCCGTGCGCCTCGGCGACGCGCATCACGCCCGCCTCGACGCGCCGTATCCGCCAGGGCGCGTTGCCCAGCAGGAAGACGTCGCCCGCCATAGACTCGATGGCGAAGTCCTCGTTGACGGAGCCGACGTAGACGCCGTCCGGCTCCGCCATCACGAGGTAGTCGCCCGTGTCGGGGATCGCGCCGCCACTGGTGACCGCCGCGATGCGCCCGCCGCGCCGCGCCTTCACACGCCCGTTCACCCCGTCGTAGTACAGATACGCCCCGTTGCGCCCCCAGCGCCCGGCGACGCCCTCCACTAGCACCTCTAGCACCTGTTGGTAGCGTTCGTACGGCAGTTCGCGGTAGGGATGGGCGCGGCGGAGGAAGTCGTACAGTTCACGCTCGTCCCACCACTCCTCGCCGACGGTGGCCGCCACGATCTGCTGCGCGAGCACGTCCAGCGGCCACGGCGGGATGGCCAGCGCGTCCAGTTTGCCTGCCCGTATCGCTCGGATCAGCGCCGTTGTCTCCACCAGTTCGTCGCGCGTCAGCGGGAAGAATCGTCCCTTGGGCGTTCCGCCGAGGAAGTGGCCGGAGCGCCCGACGCGCTGGAGCGCAGTGCTTATGTTGCGGGGCGACCCGATGAGGCAGGCCAGGTCCACCTCGCCTATGTCGATGCCGAGTTCCAGCGACGCCGTCGCCACGCACACCGCCGCCTCTCCCTCGCGCAAGCGCCGCTCCGCCTCCAGGCGGCGCTCGCGGGACAGCGAGCCGTGGTGCGCCGCCACGCGCTCCTCGCCCAGGCGCTCCGTCAGCAGGTGTGCGACGCGCTCCACTAACCGCCGCGTGTTCACGAACACCAGCGTCGTGCGGTGCTGCTCGGTCAGTTTGGCGATGGCGTCGAGCGCCTGCGCCCACTGCTCGTGCGTCGCTATCGGCCCCAGTTCGTCGTCGGGCAGTTCGATGGCGAGGTCCATCGCGCGGCGGTGGCCCACGTCCACGATGGCGCAGTCGGGCGGGCCGTCCGCGCCGCCCGCGCCCGTCAGGAATCGCGCCATCTCCTCGATAGGGCGCTGCGTGGCGGAGAGGCCGACACGGGTTACGGGATGCTCGGAGTTGCGGCAGAGGCGCTCGACACTGACGGACAGGTGCGCGCCCCGCTTGTTGGGCGCGACGGCGTGCAGTTCGTCAAGGATGAGGGTGCGCACACCCGTCAACCCGCGCCGTCCCGACTCGGAGGTGAGCAGGATGAAGAGCGATTCGGGTGTGGTGATGAGGATGTGCGGCGGGCGCTTGGCGTTGAGGGCGCGCTCCTTGGCCGGGGTGTCGCCCGTGCGGACGGCGGCGCGTATCTCGGCGAAGGGCAGGCCCATCTCGCGCGCCGTCTCCGCCATCTCCGCC
>JAPPFU010000172.1 GCA_028875085.1 Chloroflexota bacterium | reverse complement strand
CCGCACCCGCACACCGCCGACCGCCTCGCCCGCGAGGGCGTCGCCGCCGCCGAGGGGGTGCGCCTCATCGAGCCGCTGGGCTTCTTCGACTTCGGCAAGTTGGCGCGGGGCGCGCGGTGCGTGCTGACCGACAGCGGCACCGTGCAGGAGGAGTGCTGCATCCTGCGGCTGCCCAACGTTACGCTGCGCGACGTCACCGAGCGCCCGGAGACGGTGGAGTGCGGCAGCAGCATCCTCGCGGGCGTGGAAGCGGAGAACGTGCTGCGCGCGGTGGAGGCGGCTACGGCGTCGCCCCCCGCGTGGACGCCGCCGCCGGAGTACGTCGTCTCCGACGTAACGTCGGCGGCGCTGAACGTCATCCTTGGCCGCCATCTGCTCCGCCGCGAGGCGACGTGAGCGAGGCGGCGCCGTCCGCCAAGACGCCGCGCTACAAGCGGGCGATGGACCTGGCAGTGCTGGCGGCGGCGCATATTGCCGCACTGCCGCTGTGGGCGCTGCTGTGGGTCGCCATCCCCGTCCTCATCGTGCTGGATGACGGGCGGCCGGTGTTCTACCGCCAGCGGCGCGTGGGCAAGGACGGCGCGCTGTTCGAGGTGCTGAAGTTCCGCACGATGACGCGTGGCAGCGACGAGGAGGGGCCCGCCCGCACGGCGCGCGACGATCCGCGCGTTACGCGCTTCGGGCGCCTGCTGCGCCGCACCGCGCTCGACGAGTTGCCGCAGGTGCTGAACATCCTGCGCGGCGAGATGAGTTTCGTCGGGCCGCGGGCGCTGTCGGCGGCGGAGAGCGCAGAGTTGGCCGAGCGCCTGCCCGACTTCGCGCTGCGCCAAGCCGTCCTCCCCGGCCTCACCGGCCTCGCGCAGGTCTACAACAGCGGCGACGACCCGGAGCGCAAGCTGACCTACGACCTCGACTACGTCCGCCGCCGCTCGCCGCTGCTCGACGCGAAGTTGCTGGTGCTGTCGGCGGCGAACACGCTGCGAGGCCGCTGGGATCGGCGCGGGTAGGCGCCGCTCCGTGAGCGCGGGCGCTTTACAGCAGGCGCCCGCCGGGGTAACAATAGAGGCACGGGCGGATAGCTCAGTCGGTTAGAGCGCCTGCTTCACACGCAGGAGGTCGCAGGTTCAAGTCCTGCTTCGCCCACCAGGGCTACGATACGGACAACCACGGCCTCATCAGGATTGCGTAGTGTGCGAAGTGAACACAAGACTGATGGAACTCATCGCCTGCGCTCCGTGGCGGGAGGCGGTCACTTACCGAGACACTTGGCCTCACGAATACGTCCTCACCGAGAAAGACAAGCAACGCGAGTTGCTAGACGCTATCTGCAACCGGTTCCGCGCGGGCGAAGGAGTCGATTGTCGTTTCTTCCAAATGAACAATGTCTACCTGTTCGTTGGAGACCACAAGTACTGGCTTATGACCGACTACAACGAGATTGACCCCTACAGCGACGAGGGCGACTACGTTATAAACCGCGCCCGCCTCTATCGGGACCGCCGGGACTTTGTGATTCAGCCCGGAGACTCAGGCAAGCACGAGAACTATCCGGCCAATCCGGCCCACCGGAACCAATACGCCGATCGCTGAGGGGAGTTCATCGTGTCGCAACAATCCACCCTGCTCAGTTTCGTCGCGCAGCGCCATGTCTGGGGGATCGAGGACGCGGCCACAAGCGCTCTCTCCTTCATCTTGTCGCACTCTGCTTCCGCCAGGCAGTCGTTGTCCGAATTCCTGGGAGATGAGGACGGGCCGTTGCCCATCGCGAAGGCGCAAACATGGATGGCCGACGCGTACGGAGCCATACCGGACTTGGCCTGCCTGGACGAAGACGGCAACACGGTCGCATTGGTCGAGTCCAAGTTCTGGGCGCCGCTAACCGCGAACCAGCCGGTCACCTACTGGCGAAGACTCCCGGCGCGCAAACGCGCCGTGCTGTTGTTCCTAGCTCCAGCCTATCGTGTTGACGGGGACGGATTGTGGGATGAACTGGAGGCGCGGTTGCGTGAAGCCGGTCACCAGTTAGGCCAAGCCGACAAGAGCGATGAACTAATCATCGCGCAATCCGAGACTGACCAACGGCGGCTGATGCTGACTTCCTGGGAGCTGCTTCTTGACAGGATGGCATCGAGGGCTGCACAGAATGACGATACCCAGGCAGGCTTCCAGATTGCTGAGCTACAGGGACTTGCCGTCAGCGCTATCGAGAGTGACAGACCCCTACGGGATGAAAATCTGAAACGATTGATCGCAGATTCGGTAAAGCGTCTCGAAGAGTTGAAATGGGCCAACGCTAGCGAGTTAACTGTAGGACAAAGCCCAAATTCCTACTGGGGCAGGTACTTTCGCTTATCGGACGCGGCTGCGTGGCTTGGCATCGACTACGATGCCGCGAAGCAAATGCAGGAGAAAGCATTGCATTTAACGTTTGGCGGTTACGGAATTGGAGATGTTAGCGTGAAATTAGAAGAGGTCCGCAGCAGACTTACCGGCACGGCCGAACATAGGTCGTTCTGGGGCAATGACGCAATATCTTTGTCAATCGACCTGCCAAGTGGCAATGATTACGAAAACACTCTAAACCACATAGTTGCGCAACTGGAAGGCATAGCCAAACTGGTAGACCCCGAAGGCCCGACTTACCAGCGTGAATCCTGATTCACACTGTTCGCGTTCCCCCTCACCTGCGCTGCGAGGCGCGCCCCCACCCAACGCCTCACCCCCCACGCACCCTACTACCCATCGGGCGGCCTATGGGGTATGATGCGAGTGAGAGGCTGCCCTGCCGAGGTGGCGGAACCGGTAGACGCGCTACGTTCAGGGCGTAGTATCCGTACGGATGTGCGAGTTCGAATCTCGCCCTCGGCACCACGCCTCGCCGCGCGCGCTTGTAGCTCAGTGGATAGAGCGCATCCCTGCGGAGGATGAGGCCGTGGGTTCGAGTCCCGCCAAGCGCGCCAGCCCCGCTTCCCGCGCCTGCGGTCAGGCGGCGCTTGACACTTCTCGCGGCGCCTTCCTAGACTAGCGTTCCGTCTTGGCCCCCTCTGCGCGGCAACGGCATCGCGTCGCCTTGGGCCTTCGGGCCTGCGGATTCGCGCCCCCTTCTTTCGCCGCCGCCCTCCCACTCACGCCCCCGCCGGCCGGCTCACGATGACCACCAAGTACGTCTTCGTCACCGGCGGCGTGGTCAGCTCCGTCGGCAAGGGGATCGCCGTGGCGTCCATCGGGCGCATCCTCAAGAGCCGCGGCCTGCGCGTCTCGGTGCAGAAGCTCGACCCGTACCTGAACTTCGACCCGGGCACGATGTCGCCCTACCAGCACGGGGAGGTGTTCGTGACGGTGGACGGGGCGGAGACCGACCTCGACCTGGGCCACTACGAACGCTTCATCGACGTGGAGTTGACGAAGAAGTCCAATGTCACCGCCGGGCGCATCTACAGCGAAGTGATTGCCGCCGAGCGGCGGGGCGACTACCTAGGCGGCACCATCCAGGCCGTGCCGCACCTGACGGATGCCATCAAGCGCTTCATGCACGACCTCGCCGCCGCCGGCGCGCCGGACGTTATCGTCGTCGAGGTGGGGGGCACCGTCGGCGACATCGAGGGGCAACCCTTCCTCGAGGCGATCCGCCAGATGCGCAACGAGGCGGGGCGCGGCAACGTCTTCTACGTCCACCTCACGCTGCTGCCGTACATCAGCGCCACCGGCGAACTGAAGACCAAGCCGACGCAGCACTCTGTCAAGGAGTTGCGCGCGCTGGGCATCCAGCCCGACGCCATCATCTGCCGCGCCGACCACGAGGCGCCCGACGAGATCAAGGACAAGGTGTCGATGTTCTGCGACGTGCCCCGCCAGGCCGTCTACACGCTGGCCACGGTGGACAACGTCTACAAAGTTCCCCTCATCCTCGAGGACGCGGGGCTGGGCGACCTGCTCATCGACGCCTTGCGCCTGCCCGCCGGAGGGCGCGACCTCGCCGACTGGCGCGCGATGGTGGAGCGGATGTCCACGCAGAAGCCGACGCTGCCCATCGCGGTCGTCGGCAAGTACACCGATCTGCCCGACGCCTACATCTCGGTGCGGGAGGCGATACGCCACGCGGGGCTGTTCCACGGCGTGGACACGGAGATCGATTGGGTGTATGCGGAGGAGGTGGAGCGCGTAGGGGCGCATCCGCTGCTGTCGCACGCGTCGGGCATCGTCGTGCCGGGCGGCTTCGGCGAGCGCGGCGTGGAGGGGATGATCGCCGCCGCCACGTACGCGCGAACGCGCCGCTTGCCCTACCTCGGCCTCTGTCTGGGGATGCAGGTGATGGTCATCGAGCAGGCGCGCAGCGCCCTCGGCTTGGCCGGCGCAAACTCCACCGAGTTCGACCCCGAGACGCCCGCGCCGGTCATCGACCTGATGCCCGACCAGCGCGAGGTGGAGAGCATGGGCGGCACTATGCGCCTGGGCGTCTATCCCTGTGCGCTGCGCGGAGGCACGCGGGCGGCCGCCGCCTACGGCCGCGACGCCGTCGATGAGCGCCACCGCCACCGCTTCGAGTTCAACAACGCCTACCGCGAGGACATGCAGGACAGCGGCC
>JAPPFU010000253.1 GCA_028875085.1 Chloroflexota bacterium | reverse complement strand
GGCATCCGCCGCGCGTGGGACGAGGCGGGCATCACCTACGGCATCGAAGGCATCCGCGAGTGGGAGGCGGCGTTCGACCGCGAGGCCTTCATCAGCGACTACGAGGCCAACCGGTAGCCTCTAACGTATAGGACGGCAGAGAGGGCCGGCAGTTCGACTGCCGGCCCTCTCTCTTGCTCGCGCCTGCCGCGCGGGATTAGGCCCCCACTACTCCTCGTCGTACTCGTAGTGCTCCATGCCCAGCATCTCGCGCAGCGGCTCGCGCTGTTCGGCTGGGCGAGCGCGCAGGCGCTCCCAGTGCGCCTCCAACGCCTCCTGACTCGCCCACTTCTCCAACAGCATGAACGAGTCCGGGTCCTCGATGTCCTGGAAGAATGCGAACTGCGCACACCCCGGCTCCTCGCGCACCTCCTTCGCTCGCGCCGCCGACTGCGCCATCATCTCTTCCCGCTTCCCCGGCAGCGCCCGCATACCCACCACGAGGCGAATCCCCATATCTCACGCTCCTTGCCCCGGCGCTCCGCGAGCGCCGGACGGTATTCGATGCGCCCCTCAGGGTAGCGCACTCCGCGTGCGTCGTTTGCGCAGAGGGTTACGTCGTAGGGACAGGTTTGAAATCTGTCCCTACGGAGAGGAGGGAGCGGGGGCGGCGGCCTAGCGGGGCGAGTGCAGCGGCAGGTCGAAGAACAACGCCTCGTGCCCACCCCCGGTGTCGTAGTGCACGAGCGATCCAACGCCGCCGTCGGCCTCCGGCGCGAAGCGCATAGCGCGGCGGAAGTAATCCATCAGCGCGGCGGGGACGGGCTGATAGGCGCGCGTCAATGCCTTTTCGCCGCCGGGCAACCGCAGAACGGCCAGCGTCTCTCCCTTCGCCGCCTCCGCCGAGCGGAGCGCGAAGACGACCGCGTGGTCGATGGGCGCAGGCGCCGACCACAAGACGCCGTCGCCCGTGTCGACGTCGGCGCGCGAGCGCGCCTCCATAGCACCGAGCGTCGGAACGATGAGCGTAAAGCCGTGGCTCCACGACATGCGCGCGGGGCCCGGCGGGCGCCACCGGCGCACCAGGTTGCCGCCGGAGCGCGGCAGCGTTGGGCCGCCGTCGTCGTGGAGCGTCAGCAGTCCGCACGCGTCGGGGCGGACGGTCAACAGCCACCACGCGCCCGCGGGCTTGGCCGCCAGCCACGCGTTCTCGCCGTCCACTCCGAGTGACCAGACCGCCGAGCGGTAGTCGCCGGAACCGCCGACGCCGAACTTGGCGACTGCCTCCAACGCGCTACGCCCCTCGCCCGGCGGGGAGGAGTTCGGCCATCTCGGCGAGCAACTCCTCCAGTGGCATCACCCGGCCGAAGAACATATCGATGGTCTTGAGTGACGCCTCCTGCATCGCGTCGTCGAAGGTCGCGTTGCAGTCGCTCGGGAACGCCACGTTGTAGTCGCGGAAGAAGGCCGAGCGCGCCGTCGACTCGCAGCACACGTTCGTCGCCGTCCCCGCGATGATCACCGTATCCACACCGCTGTTGCGCAGGATCGCGTCCAAGTCCGTCTCGAAGAAGGCGTCGTACTTGTGCTTCACCACGCGGTGCTCGTGCGGCAGCGGCTGCGTCATCTCGGAGTAGAGGCGGAAGGAGGCGTCGTCCTTCCACAGCACCTGCTCGTCGCGGATGGGCGGGAACTTCCGCAGCAGGATGCCGCCGTAAGGCGCGCTGTGGTCGGACTGCGTCCACACGATGGGCATCCCGTGCTCGCGCGCGAACGCGATCAGCCTGCCCAGGCGCGGCAGCATCTCCCGTGCGCCGGGGCTTTGGTACGTCCCCGCTTCGTCCACGAAGGCGTTCTGCATGTCGATGACGAGCAGCGCCGTCCTGTCCGGACGGACGGTGAAGAATTCCTTGCCGAAGAGGATGCTCTGCGTCATATGGACCTCCTAAGAGCGGCGTCCGCATCCTAGTGGAAGCGGCGCTCCTGCGCATCCTGCCTCCGTTCGCACGATGGGAACCGAACGGATTCCGCCCCACTTGCGCCATGCGCGCAACAGGCGTAAACCACGAGGAACGGGAGCGCGCCGAACGCACGCCTCCCGCGAAAGGGGGAAGCTTATGCCGGTCATCACCGTTACGGGTCTCGTTGGGAGCGGCAACCGCGAGTTGGCGGTCGGATTGGCGGACGCGCTCGGCTTGGAGTTCGTGGACAGGCGGATCATCAGCGAGGCGGCCGGGCGCGTCGGCGCCTCCGTCGAGGCGGTCGAGCACCAGGTGGAGCACGGCGCTCAGGGCCCTATGGCGCGGCGCCTCGTCGGCCTCTTTGAGCGCATCGCCGCACGCGGCAACCCAACCTCCGGTTTCAGCCAGGAACTGTTCGGCGAGTACCGCCACGTCCCGGACGCAGAGGCGACGGGCATTCGGGACAGCGATCTGGTGGAAACCCTGTCGGAGGTGATGCGCGAGGCCGCAAGCGGCGGCAACGTCGTGCTAGTCGGGCGCGGCGCGAACAAGGTGCTCGCCGACTGGCCAGGCGCCATCCATCTCGGCTCCGCCGCAGGCTTCCAGCGCCGCGTCGAGCGCATCCAGGAGCGCGACGGCGTGAGCGAGGCGGAGGCCACGGCCTATGTAACCGAGAACGACGCAGGCTTGGCGCGCTTCTACCACCGCTTCTTCAACGCCGACGTCTTGGAGCCGACCCTCTTCCACGCGGTGCTGAACACCGAACGCATGCCCGTCAGCAGCGCAACCGAAGCCGCCGCCCGCATCGTCGAAGCCGCGCCGGACGCGTAACCCGCCCCGATTCGGGTGGGGCGTCGGGCAGCCAACACCCCGCCCCGGCCGAGCCTGACGCAAGAACGCCCCCCGCCGTGATGGCGGGGGGCGTTGCCGTGGGCGACGCGTACGTCCGCTTAGTAGAAGTTCGGGTGCGTCGAGGCGATTACCGACAGCTCGATGTCGCGGATCGCCTGGGACATTGTTTGGCCGATCAGGTCCATCTTGCGGACTTGGTCGATGCGCTCGGAGGCGCGGTCAAGTTCCTGTCTGGAGAGGAGGCGTTGAAGGATGCCGCAGGCGTGCGCGAGGTTGATGATGACCACGTCGCGCGGGTCGGGCAGATCGTCGCTGAGCAGCACTTCCATGATGCGCAGCTTCACCTCGCGCTCCGCCTCGCCCTGAAGCGTCGGGTAGCGGCGCGTGCGGAAGACCCACAGGAACCGCCCCTCCTGCGCTTCGAGGATGCCGCGCGACACGAGGCTTTCCAGCGCGTCCTCGCGAATCGCCTCGCCCCGGTTGGCGGTGCGCTCCACCCAGAAGCGCGCGTCGCGGTTCGGCTGCTCGCGCGCCGCCGCGATGTCCGCCAAGGTGGGATCCAGCAGCTTGTCGCCCACCGGCGTTGCGTCCAGCAGGATCAGGTTCTGGAGGTCGGTGTCGATGCGGTTCTCCAGCGCCAGGTCCATCAGCACGCCGCCGGCGAGGGCGTAGTTGAGAGACGAGTAAGGGACGTGGACGAACGAGCCGTCCTCGTCGTCCAGCAGCAGCAGGATGATCTCCTCAGCGAACCTCAGCATGATGCCTGCACCTCCCGCCGGGCCGACTCCGCAGCCCGCTGGCTAATCGTTAGGATTCACTCTACCATAGCCTACGCGTTGACACGCCGCAACGCCCAGCGCCTAGCCTATGCCCATCGGGGCTTGCCAGGGCCACCCCTGCTGGCTATGCTAGACTTACCCGAATGGAGCGCCATGGCAGGCATTGCGGACGAACACGCGGGCTTGCCCTAGACACTAGGCGCGGCGCATAGCCTATAATAGCCTCGCCCTAGGCGCCTGGGGCGACCTGACCTATAGAGGCGGAGAAGGAGGCAGTAGATGGATCTCGCTGTCACGCAAGAGCAGGGCGGCATCGTGGTGATCGGGGCTCCCGACCGAGTCGACGGCACCAACGCCCGCGACTTCCAGAGCGCGCTGGAAAGCGCAATCGCCGACAACACCAAGGCCGCCATCCTCGACATGAGCGGCCTCTCCTACATCAGCAGCGCCGGCCTCCGCGCCATTCTGCTGATTGCCAAGTCCCTCCAGGGGCGCGACGGCTCCCTGTCCGTCTGCTCCCTGACCGACTCGGTCAAGGAGGTCTTCGAGATCAGCGGCTTCGACAACGTCATCCCGGTGCGCGCCTCCAGGGAAGACGCCATCGCCGCCCTCAACTAAAAACGCGGCGCTCTGCGTCACGCAACGGCGGGGCGCCGCCCAGGGGCAGCCCCGCGTAGATTCTGAGGTGCAGCGTAAGGCATGGCAACGTCCGGACAGCCCTACAAGATTCTAGTCGTAGACGACGAGCTCGACGTTGAGCCTCTCGTCCTTCAGCGGTTCCGCCGCGACATCCGAGCTGGCGACTACCAATTCGTCTTCGCCCACAACGGCGTCGAGGCCCTCGAGGTCTTGAACACCAGCGAAGACCGCATCGACATGGTCGTCTCCGACATCAACATGCCGCAGATGGACGGCCTCACCCTTCTCGAACAGATTCCCAAGGTCGACCCCAACATCCGCTCCGTCATCGTGTCCGCCTACGGCGACATGAGCAACATACGCACCGCGATGAACCGCGGCGCCTTCGAC
>JAPPFU010000236.1 GCA_028875085.1 Chloroflexota bacterium | reverse complement strand
TGTAGCGCATCTCCGGGTCGCCGCCCAGATTGCCGATGATCATGATCTTGTTCAGTCCCGCCATTGGTTGCCTCCTTTGGCGTCAGCCTCCGCCGCCGCTATGCGACCGCGGCGGGCTGCTCCTCCTCGCGCACGAGCAGGTGCCGCAGCACGTCCTCCGAGATGTTCAGTGCGCTCTCCAACTCTCCCGCCGCCGACGCTTCCATGGTCAGTTGCGCTAGGTGGTAGTACGCCTCCGTGTGCGGGCCCATCTTGAAGGCCAGTTTCCGACGCCCCCAGCGGTCGTCCTCCGGCTCCACCACCTCGCCGCCCGACCCCTCCGCGGCGCGCCGCACGTGCGCCATCACCGCCTCGCGGCGCTCTTCGTCCACCTCCGGGTGGAGCACCAACATCAACTCGTAACGCCGCATCCGGCCTCCTCGGGCGCCTCGGTCTCACTTGGCGAGCGCCTCTGCTGATTGGGGAGTATAGCAGTAGGCGGCGGCGCTACAAGGGGCGGATGTCATACCGTGTCAGCGGCGCGGGGGTGTTACCCTGGCGCTAGGAGGCGAGAGATGGCTCTACTTGACGCGCGAACGGAGACGGCGACGCTGGCGGGCGGCTGCTTCTGGTGCTTGGAGGCGGTCTACGAGCAGTTGAGGGGAGTGGAGCAGGTGGTGAACGGCTACACCGGCGGCCAACTGCCCAATCCCACCTACGAGCAAGTGTGCACGGGGCGGACGGGCCACGCCGAGGCGGTGCAGGTTAGCTACGACCCCACCGTCGTCTCCTACCGCGATCTGGTGCGCCTCTTCTTCCGGATACACGACCCGACCACGCTCAACCGCCAGTGGCCGGACGTGGGCACGCAGTACCGCTCCGCCGTCTACTGGCATAACGAGGAGCAGCGGCTAGCCGCCGAAGAGGAACTCGAAGCGGCGCAGGCGCTCTGGGACGATCCCATCGTTACGGAGGTTGCGCCGCTGGAGACGTTCTACGCGGCGGAGGACTACCACCAGCAGTACTACCGCAAGAATCCCTACGCGGGCTACTGCCAGGCGATCATCGCGCCCAAGGTGGCCAAACTTCGCAAGGAGCACCTGGAGGCGCTGAAGGCGTAGCCGCCGCCGGCGGTCACTCGGCGGCGTAGTCGCCGCTCGCCCCGCCGCGTTTCTCCACGAGGCGGAACGGGCCGAGGCGCATCCCCCTGTCCACCGCCTTGCACATGTCGTAGACAGTGAGCGCGGCGGCGCAGGCGGCGGTCAGCGCCTCCATCTCCACGCCCGTCTTGGCGGTCGTTTTGGCCGTGGCGCGGATAGTGAGCGTCCCCGACGCTGCGTCGGCAGCGAACTCCACCGACACGTGGTTCAGCGGCAGTTGGTGGGCGAGGGGAATGATGTCCCATGTCTTCTTCGCCGCCGCGATGCCCGCCACCCGCGCGACGGTGAAGACATCGCCCTTCTCTACGCCGCCGCTCTCGATGAGCGCGAGGATTTCGGGGCGCATCGTCACCGCGCCCTCCGCCGTCGCGGAGCGCTCCGTGTCGGGCTTGGCGCCCACATCCACCATCCGCGCCTGACCCTGCGCGTCTAGGTGCGTGAGGTTGGATTCGCCGCCGCGCTCGCTAGCCATTCGCCGTGCGCCTCCCGCGCCCGCCGCCGTGCTCACCCTCGTAGACCTCGTCGACGGCGAGGCGTTCCCTCTTCGCCGCGCCGAAGGCCAACCGGTCGGCGCGCTCATTCTCGCGGTTTCCTGCGTGGCCGCGCACCCACTTGAAGGCGACGTTGTGCTTGCCCGCCAGGTCAAGCAGCCGTTCCCACAGGTCGGGATTGACGGCGCGCTCCCTCTTGTTGCGCCGCCAGTCATTGGCGCGCCAGCGCTCCGCCCACCCTTTCTCCATCGCGTCCACCACGTAGCGTGAGTCGCTGTACAGCGTAACCGCGCACGGCTCTTTGAGCGCCTCCAGCCCCTCGATGGCCGCGAGGATTTCCATGCGGTTGTTGGTCGTCATGCGGAAGCCCCCGGAGAGTTCGCGCCGCCGCCCGTCGTGGACGAGGACTGCGCCGTAGCCTCCGGGCCCCGGATTGCCGATGCACGCGCCGTCGGTGTAGATGGTCACCCGCTTATTCACCTCAGCCCCCGATGTGGTACATCTCCACCTTGCGGCGGCTGCCGTGCGCGAGCAGTTGCGAGCGCAGCTCCGAGTAGCGGTCGGCACGTAGCGTCCATACGTCGTGCAGGAGCGCGGCCAGTTCGTCGTCCGACGCGCCGTCGCGCAGCGGCCCGCGCACGTCGGCGCCCGACGAGCCGAATAGGCAGGTGTAGACGCTGCCCTCCGGCGATAGACGGATGCGCGTGCAGTCGCCGCAGAAGGGCTGTGAGACGGACGAGATGAAGCCTATCTCGCCGCCGCCGTCGCGGTAGCGCCAGCGCTCCGCCACCTCGCCCGCGTAGTTCGGCGCGATAGGCTCGATGGGCAGTTCCGCGTCGACGCGCGCGATGAGTTCGGCGGAGGGCACGACGCGCGTCTGCTCCCAGTGGTTGCGGTTGCCCACGTCCATGAACTCGATGAAGCGCACGATGTGCCCCGTCCCTTTGAAGTGGCGCGCCAGGTCGATGGCGGTGTGGTCGTTCACGCCGCGCTCGACCACCGCGTTTATCTTGACGGGGCCGAGGCCTGCGCCGGAAGCGGCCTCAATGCCCTCCAGCACGCGCTCAGGCCGGTAGCCGCGCCCGTTCATCGCTCCGAACACGTCGGGGTCGAGCGAATCGAGGCTGACGGTTACGCGCCCCAGGCCCGCCTCCGCCAGCGCTTGCGCGTGCTCCGCCAGCAGGTAGCCGTTGGTGGTCAACGTCAGGTCGTCGATGCCTTCAATCTCCGCGAGCATGGCGACGAGGTCCGGCAAATCGGGGCGAATCAGCGGCTCGCCGCCTGTTACGCGCACCTTTCGCACGCCGAAGCCGGTGAGGACGCGCGTAACGCGGGCGATCTCCTCAAAGGTCAGCAACTCCGCGCGCGGCAGGAAGCGGTAGCGCTCGCCGTAGACCTCCGCCGGCATACAGTAGGTGCAGCGGAAGTTGCACCGGTCGGTGACCGAGATGCGCAGGTCGCGCATAGGCCGCCCCAGCGTGTCGATGGGCGCGGCGGCGCGGACGGCGGGCTCGGCGCTCATGCCGATGCTCCTGCGGCGAGCAGCCCTTCCGGCTGCACGGTGCTGAGCCTGCGCTCCGCTGTGGCGCAGTACTCCGGTGCGACGTCGACGCCGAGGTAGCGGCGGTTGACGGCGCGCGCCGCGACGCAGGTCGTGCCTACGCCCGCGAAGGGGTCGAGCACCACGTCGCCTCGGAAGCTGAAGAGGAGCATCACTCGCCGCGCCAGCTCCTCCGGGAACATCGCGGGGTGGCCGAACTCGCGCATGCGGCGCTCCGGCGCAATCGACCACTTGGCCGACACCCACTCCTTGAACGAATCGGCGTCGATGTCCGCGTCCGAGGGGGCGCCCTCCTTCTTCAGGTTGCCCTTGGCGAACACCTCGACGAACTCCCACGTGTACTTCAGGTAGGGGCTTGCCGGGCTTTTCCAGCTGCCCCAGGCGGTGTACTTGCAGTTGTAGTTGTTCTTCTCCCAGAGGATCTCGCCCTTCCAGATGAGGCGCTTGGCCATAAAGTAGTTGGAGATGACGTGGTGGCTGGGGATGTAGTCGGAGAAGAGCGGCTGGACGTTGACGGCGATGCGCCCGCCGAACTTGAGCACGCGCACGCACTCGTCGAACACGCGGAAGAGCTTGGCGAAGTACGCCTCCCAGTCCATCGCGTCGCCCCGCAACTCTGCGTCCGCCCCCTCATAGCCCAGCCCGAAGTTGTAGGGCGGCGAGGTGAAGACGAGGTCGACGCAGTTGTCGGGGAGTTGCTTGAGCACGTCCTCGCTGTCGCCGCAGACGATGCGGTCGGTGAATTCGGGGGGCAGCGCGTTCGCCTCGCGTCCGAAGTCGTGGTCGTTGGCGTAGTAGTGCTTGCCGCGGCGCTGTTCCTTGGCCTTGCGGCCCGTGACCTTGCGCTCGCGGTTGTAGCCGACATACAGACGCTTGCCGCCGTTGACGCCGTAACTCTTGATTCCCTCGACTGCGCCGACGACCTGGCGCATCAGCGGCGCTGCGCCGTAGCGGTCGGACGCGGCTTCCACGGCCTCTCGCAGCGCGGCTACGTCCACCTGGCGCAGCCGGACCTCCAGGCCGACGCCGTTCCTGACTAGGCGGAAGTCGTCCGGGGCGAAACGCCCGTTGATGAAGGCTATGGCCGCGTCCGCTTGGCCGTCGAGCGGGGCGGCAGGCTCAAGGCGTATGAGGCGGTAGTTCTCGATGGGCGTCATGTGCTGCGCTTGGCGAGAGGTTGCGGGGAGTCTAGCGCAGGGGCGCGGGGGGCGGTAGGCGCGGCCGCCGCGCTCACGCAGGCGCTCGCGCCGCGATTTCGCGGAGGCGCACGGCGGCCTTGCGCGCGGCGATGCCCCGGTGGGAGAGCGCGTCCTTCTCGGCGGCGCTGAGCTCGGCCATCGTGCGCCCGCCGCCGCTCGATGGGACGAAGACGGGGTCGTAGCCGAAGCCGTTGGCGCCGCGCGGCTCTCGCGCCAGCGTCCCCTCGCAAGTCCCCGTGAACGCCTCCGCCGCGCCGTCCGGCCATCCGGAACGACTGTGCGGAAC
>JAPPFU010000115.1 GCA_028875085.1 Chloroflexota bacterium | reverse complement strand
ATGCGCGGGTGCGCGCTGTCGCGCCGACGGAGCGGCCCGCGTTCGAGCGCCGCGCCCGGGTGGAGGGCGCGCCCACGCCCCGCCGGACGGCGCGCGCATGGTTCGACGGCGGATGGCGCGAGACGCTCGTCTACGCACGAGACGACCTCGCGCCCGGCCACGCCTTCGAAGGCCCGGCGCTGGTGGCGCAGATGGACTCGACGACCGTTGCGCCGCCGGGATGGACGGCGGAGGTGGACGAGTTGGAGAACATCGTTCTGACCCGGAAGGAAGGACGCTGATGGCCGTTACGCCCGTGTCGCTGGAGTTGTGGCGCAATCTGCTGGGGTCGGTGGCGGACGAGATGGGCGTAACCCTGGGCCGCACCGCGTACTCGGCGAATATGAAGGAGCGGCGCGACTATTCGTGCGCCGTCTTCGATGCGGCGGGCGTGATGGTCGCGCAGGCGGCGCACATCCCCGTGCACCTCGGCGCGATGACCGCGTCGGTGCGCGCCGCCCTCGACCACCTGGGGCTGAGCGAGGGCGACGTGGCAATCCTGAACGATCCGTACCTGGGCGGCACGCACTTGCCGGACGTGTCGCTTATCGCGCCCGTGTTCGTGGACGGGGAGTTGGCGGGCTACGTGGCGAACCGCGGCCACCACGCCGACATCGGCGGGATGGCGCCGGGGTCGCTGCCGGTGGCGACGGAGTTGGTGCAGGAGGGCGTCATCATCCCGCCGCTGCTGCTGATCGAACAGGGCGTGATGAACGACGCGCTGATGGCGCTGATATGCCGCAATACGCGGACGCCGGAGGAGCGCCAAGGCGACTTCGCGGCGCAACTGGCGGCGGTGCGGACGGGGCAGCGGCGCCTCGAGGCGCTCGCGCGCCGCTACGGCCTGGCCGTCGTGCACGAGCATATGGCCGCGCTGCTGGACTACGCCGAGGCGCTCACGCGGGCCGCTCTCCGCGCCGCGCCCGAAGGTTCCTATCGCTTCGAGGACGCGATGGACGACGACGGCGTGAGTGGCGAGCCCAAGCCCATCGTCTGCACCGCGCGCATCGCCGACGGCTACGTCACCTTTGACTTTACGGGGACGGCGCAGGAGACGGAGGGCTGCGTGAACACGCCGTTGGCCGTAACGGAATCGGCGGCGCTCTACGCAGTGCGCTGCGTCGTCGGCGGAGACATGCCGCAGAACGACGGTGTGCGCCGCGCCGTGGGGGTGGACGCGCCGTCCGGCTCGTTGGTCAACGCCAATCCGCCTCACGCGGTGAGCGGGGGCAACGTGGAGACGTCGCAGCGCATCACCGACGTGCTGTTCGGCTGCCTGGCCCAGGCGCTGCCCAACCGCACGCCCGCGGCGAGTCAGGGGACGATGAACAACGTGTTGGTGGGCGGGCGCGATCCGCGCACGGGCCGCACCTTCACCTACTACGAGACGACAGCGGGGGGTATGGGGGGCGGTCCGTCGCGTGCCGGGGCGGCGGCGGTTCATTCACATATGACGAACACCTTGAACACGCCCATCGAGGCGATGGAGTTCGCGTTCCCGCTGCGGCTGCGCCGGTACGCGGTGCGGCGCGGATCGGGCGGCGCGGGGCGCAACCCGGGGGGCGACGGCATCGTCCGTGAACTGGAATTCCTGTCGCCCGCGAAGTTGACCGTCATCTCCGAGCGCCGCGAATCCGGCCCTTACGGTCTAGCGGGAGGAGGGCCGGGCGCGCCGGGCGCGAACGAGTTGCGCCGAGCGGACGGCAAGGCGGAGCGAGTGCCCGCCAAGGCGACGCTGGACGTAGGCCCCGGCGACGTGTTCAGCGTCTCGACGCCCGGTGGCGGCGGCTGGGGCGCGGCGAAGTAGGGGCGCGTTCGCCGATTGGCGAGGGTTGGGCGGCGTTGCGTTCGCCCTTCGAGCGTGCTCAGGGAGAGGGAGGTAGATGGGATATGAAGAAGGGCCGGTCAATCGACCGGCCCTTCTAGTGCGTTGCGTTGGGCGGGTTGGCGGCTAGCCCGCGGCGACGGGGGAGGGGTCTTCGATGGCGGCCAGTAGGCCCAGCCTGCGCCGGTGGTCACCTTGCGCGCGGGGATGTAGTCCACGGTGGTGGCCTTGTGGCCGGGCTTGACCTCGTCCACCGCCCCGGCGACGACCGTCCAGCAGCGGAGTTCGCCGGTGCCGCCGACGAAGTTCTCAGAGCGGAAAGAGAACATCGCCTCCAGGTTCTGGGCCGTGCCGCTCTCGAGCTGCTCGAGGAACCAGTGGTCGAGGGGCTCGTCGACCCATCCGGAGCGCGGGCCGCGCGGGTCGTGGGACATACCGCCGGAGCCGTAGATGGCGATGCGCTTGGGCGAGTCTTCGCAGATGCGGGCGATGGCGCGGCCCAGTTCGAGGCAGCGCTTGCCGTTCAGGATGGCGGGGGGGCCGTCGTCCACGTTGACCAGCACGAGCACCATGGGGATGCCCATGTCGGGCAGGATGTGGATGGCAGGGTTGCCCCAGCCGTGGGGAACGCCGCGGTCGGGCTGCGACTGGGCGTCCATCTGCTCGATGATGGCGGCGTCGAAGCCGTCTCTCACCAGGCCGTTGAGGATCTTCTTGGCCAGGTCCTGATCGACCTTCACCGGGTAGCGGAACTTCTCGTCGTAGGGGCTGGGCATGGGGTCTTCGTCCATCAGGCCGGTGTTGTGCACCGTCCAGGTGTCGCCCCCGGTGTAGACGCCGATGTTGGGGATGTTGGAGCCGTCGAACATCTCGCGCTGGTCGCCGATGACCGCCACGACGACGTCGGGCCGGAACTTGGTCAACTCGTCCTTGAGGGTGGCGAAAGCCTGGCGAATCTTAGGCATGCGCCGGGCAATCTCCTCCTCGTTCTCCAACTCCGTCTCGGGCGGCTGCGGGTGGCCGTCGTTCAGCCGGTGGTGCATGCGCTCCCAGCCCTCGTAGGTGTTGAAGAAGAGGCTGGGGGCGTGCGAGGAACAGAAGCCCATTCGGATCGGCATGATTTCCTCCTTATGCGTGCGCTGTGTTGTCGCCCGTCCGCTGCGTACGGCGCGTCCGCAAAGCATACTCGATGCGGGCGCGGATTGCCAGTGCGCTAGGGGCGCCAGTGGGCGAATGCCGTCCCGACCGCCGCGTGGTGGAAGCGGATGTAGTCGACGACGCTCGCCTTTGCGCCCAGGGACTCCATCGCGGCGCCGACGGCTATCCAGTTGCGTATCTCCGCCGTGGCGCCGCGTACGGTGTCGGAGTCGAGGTCCCACATGGAGCCGAGCTGCGCGGCTCTGCCCCGGCGGAACCGGGAGAGCACCCAAGCGTCGAGGCTCTCGTCCACCCACCCGGCCAGGTAGCCCTGCGGGTCGCCGCTGAGGCCGCCGGAGGCCAACAACACGACGCGCTCGTCGCGTTCGCCGAGGACACGGGCCATGGCCTGGCCGAGGGGTGGCATGCGGTGGCCGCTGATGGCGGGCCGCCGGTGCGCGTTGATGAAGACGGGCACGATGGGCACGTCGGCGGGCACGATGGCGCGCGCAGGGTCGGTAAGCGCGTGACCTGCGCCGTCCTCGGGCGCACCCAGAGGCTTGAAGAAGCGGTTGAGGTTGATGTCGAAGCCCTCTTCCGTGAGCTCGTCGGCCAGCCATGCGGAGATATCGGTGTGGCAGGCGAGGGTCGCGCGCTGGCCGTCGGCGGGCGTTTCGCCGATGGCGGGATCGTGCGTCGTCCCCCAGATCTCTTCGCCGACATAGACGTCAATCTGCGGCGTCTGCGTGGAGCTGAAGACGCGTCCCTTGTCGGAAGACAGGATGACCACGGCGTCGGGCTTAGCCTCGGCGAGGCGGTCGCGGAGGGCGGCGAAGCCGGCTTGGATACGGCTGTCGTAGTCGTCCAGCGTTTCGGGCGTCTCCGTCTGCGCCCTGTTGGGCTGGGGGACTTCGCGCACCAGGCTTGCGTAGACTTCCGGCCAGCGGCTACGGTCGCGGTAGAGGGTGGGCGAATGGGAGAGGGCGAGTCCAAGGACGACGGGCATAGCTTTGCGTTTCCTCGCTCCGTCAGAGTGACCGCCTCCGCGTTTCATGAACAGCACCGGAGAAGCGGCAAATGGGACGGTATCGGCGTGCGGTTGGCGTGTCAACCGTCGGTGCGGGCGACGGATTCGGCGCGTTGCGTGCCTGGATTGGCAAGATGTTGGTCGCGAACGGCGAGGCGATGCGCACTATTGATTGACAAGCGCGGCGATTTGGCTAGAATGCGCGCACTTATGGCGGAGCCGCCCCCGGCTGTTCGGGCGCTCTCGTCGGTGGGAGGAATGCAATGAAGAAGACTTGGGCATGGTTGGCGGCAGCGGCGGTCTTCGCGCTGCTGCTTGCGGCGTGCGGCGGGGAAGACCCGACGCCCACGCCCACCCCCGCGCCGACAGCGACGCCAACGCCGACCGCCGCCGCCCCGACCGACGGCGACAGCATGGACGGCGACGAGATCCCCGTCGCCAACTTCCGCATCCTTGCTCAGCAGACCGGCTATGGCGTCTTCATCGAGGGCTGGCGCGAGATGATCGACCGCGGCACGGGCGGCAAGATCACGCTGACGCCGCAGGACGCCAATGAGCAGGAGGCGATGGACTTCATCCTGCGCAACCGCCAGGAGTATGACGCGGACGGGGTGGAGAGCACGGGCCTCCTCTTCCGCCTGAACGAGGACCACGTGCCGCTGTGGGACACGGCGGAAGACCTGGGGATTACGCCGCAGCAGGCCGTGGAGCAGAACATGAACTTCACGGGTGGGCTGACGGTTGACCCGCGCCCGCAGAACATCTGGATGTCCTACCCTGCGGCGTGCATGAACTGGT
>JAPPFU010000168.1 GCA_028875085.1 Chloroflexota bacterium | reverse complement strand
CCCCTGCGAACGCCGGCGCGACCGGCGCCGTGCGCGCGTCGCCGGTCGCCCGCCCCCTCGCCGACGAGCGCGGTATCGACCTCAAACTGGTGAGCGGCACCGGCCCTGGCGGCCGCATCACCAAGGAGGACGTGCTGAACTTCACGCCTCCCACCGAGGTGCCCGCCGCCTCACCGGAGGCGGCGCTCGTTCCCCATGCCGCGCCCGCCGCGGAGGCCGCCGGGCAGTCGATGCGGGTGGGGCCGCCGCCCCGCACTCCCGACGCGCAAGGCCGCATCCCCCTGTCCAAGATGGCGCTGGCCATCGCACGGCGCACCGCCGCCACCAAAGGCCCCGTTCCCCACTACTACGTCAACGCGGCGGTGGACATGACGCGCGCGATGGAGTTCCGCCGCGAGATCAACGAGGCGCTGAGCGACGCGCGGGTGAGCGTCAACGACCTCATCATCAAGGCCGCCGCACTCGCCCTACAGAAGTACCCCGTGTTCAACGCCACCTTCGAGGACGATCACTTGGAGGTCTCGCCGCACGTCAACGTCGGCGTCGCCGTGGCGCTGGACGAGGGCCTCGTCGTGCCCGCGATCCTCGGGTGCGAGCGCAAGCCGCTGACACAGATCGCCAAGGAGGCGAAGGACCTGGGCCGCCGCGCGCGGGAGGGCAAGCTGCGCCAGGACGAGTACACGGCGGGAACCTTCAGCATCAGCAACCTGGGGATGTTCGAGGTGGACAGCTTCACGGCCATCATCGTCTCGCCGCAGGCGGCGGTGCTGGCCGTCGGCGCGGTGCAGCCGACGCCCGTCGTGCGCAACAACGAGGTGGTGGTGCGCCAGATGATGCAGGCGTCCCTCTCCGCCGACCACCGCATCAGCAACGGCGCCGACGCGGCGCAGTTCCTGGTCGAGATCAAGCGCAACCTCGAGGCGCCGCTCAGCCTCATCGCCGACGACCTGCGCGCCTAGCGCTGTGCCCGCTACTTCACCCGCACGAACCGCTGGAGGCGCTTGCCCGTATTCACCTCGCCGGTGAAGAGGTTGCCGTTAGAGTCGCCCGCCAGGCTGTGCACCCACTCGAAGTACCCGGCGAGACGGCCGGGGTGGCCGAACGCGCCGACGACCTGAAGGTCGCGCCGCGTCAGAATCCACACCTTCATATTGGTGCCGTCGGGGACGTAGAGGTAGGTCTGCTCGGGGTCGGGGGAGAACTCCAAGTCCCATACGGCGCCCATCGCCAGCGTGCGCGTGGCGAAGAAGGACTCGGCGACGAACGTCCCGTCCTTGTGGAACACCTGGACGCGATTGTTGGTGCGGTCGGCGGTGTAGACGAGGCCGTCGTTGGAGATGCGGACGGCGTGGACGGGCGAGCGGAAGGAGCGCAGCACTTCGCCGTCGGGGTCATAGGGGGGAAGTTGGTCGTCGTGGGGCATCTCGCCGTAGGCGCCCCAGTGGCGCTTGTAGGCGCCCGTTTGCGCGTCGAACACCACGACGCGGCGGTTGGCGTAGCCGTCGGCGATGTAGGCCTCGTTCGCCTCCTGGTCGACGGCGATGTCCGCCGCGCGTCCCAGCAGGCGGGTGTCGTTGCTGCCGCCCGTCTCGCCCCATTGGCCGATGGTGAGGAGGCGTTCGCCGTCGGCGGTGGACTTGAAGATGACGTGGTCTTCGTCGTTGATGCCGCCCGTCCAAACGTTGTCCTCGTCGTCCACGTAGAGGCCGTGCTCGGTAACGGGCCAGCGCTCGCCGTCTCGCGCGCCCCACGCCCGCACCACGTGCCCCTCCGGGTCGAACTGGAGCACGGAGGGCGCGGGGAAGCAGCACTCGGCGATGGGCGGGTCTTGCGCGGCGCCGGTCTCGCGCTCGGTTAGGCTGCGCGGGCGATGGACGATCCACACGTGGTTGCGCCGATCGACGGCCACGCCCGCCACTTGGCCGATGATCCAGTTCTCCGGCAGCGGCTTTGGCCAATAGGGGTCAACCTCGTACTGCGGGACGGCCTCGGCCACGCTCAGCCCCCGCGCCCGTAGAGGTCGGGCCACGTCATCGGCCCGGCATCGGTGGCGACGATGCGGTTGCGCAGCAGGCCGACCTGCTCGATCTCCACCTCCACCACGTCGCCGTCTTGCATCGCGCGGCGCGCGCCTGGCAGGCTCGGCGGGCGCACCGTGCCCGTGTAGATGATGTCGCCGCGTTCGAGCGTCGCGTAGCTGCTCAGGTAGCTGACCAGGCGCGCGACGTTGTTGCGCATATTGCGCGTGCGCCCCTCCGCGACCACCTCGCCGTTCAGGCGTATCTCCATCGCCAGGTCGCCATAGTCGAGGCCGGTTACGATGGCGGGGCCGAGGCACGCCCACGTGTCGAGGCCTTTGGCCGGAAGGCGCGCGGGCTCCTCGATGCCCTGCCGCTCGCCGTACCACGTGTTCTCGCTCCAATCGTTGCCGACGGAGACGCCGAAGACGTAGCCGGGGGCGTCCTCCACGGAGACGTGCCTGCCCGGCTTGCCGATGATGACGACGAGTTCGCCTTCGTAGTTGAGGTTATTCGCGCCCGGCGGCAGTTCCACGTCGCCTTCGTGCGGATTGAGCGACGTCGCCAGTTTGGCGAACCAGCGCGGGTGCGGGATGGGCTGGCGCTCGCCGGGCGTGTCGTGGTTCGTGGTTACGCCGATGACTTTGGTCACGTGCTCGGGCGCCAGCGGCACGAGCAGTTCGACGTCCGCCAGCGCGTGCGAACGCCCGGCGCGGCGGGGCGGATCGTCGAAGAGCGAGCCCTCCAGTTCGTGGACGGTCTCGCCGTCGAGGACGCCGTAGGCGGCGCGGCCTTCGGCGAGGAAGCGGACGAAGCGTGTTATGGGGTTGTCGGCCACGGGGCGGTCTCCTTGACGGACTTGGGGCTGCGGCGGCTAGCCGTGCAGCGTCGCCGTCCCTTCGAAGTTGGCGGTCATCGGCTCGATGGGGATGTCGGCCCACGAGTCGGCGTTCATAAATTCTTCCCAGCGGCGGTAGAAGTGGCGCTGGTTGTTCTCGGAGATGTAGCGTTCGGCGACGACGCCGGGGTAGTCGTCGTGCGCCCCCGCATGCCCCACACCCATCGAGACGTACTGGCGGTGCTTGCGCGCCACCGGACTGCGGCTCGCCTCCGACACCTGGCGCCAGTTGTCGATGTCGTCCTGCTCGTTCAACCCCGTCGCGCCGTTGTTCTGCGCGTGGCCGGCCGACAGCGCCTGCTTCATCTCCTCCGGCGCATCCTTGTCGAACACGGTGAAGTCCCAGAACTCCGTCATCAGCGGCCCGCGCGGAAGCGCGAGGCGGAAGCCCAGCACGCCGTTGGGGAACAGGCTGTGGTTGCCCAGCCGCACCTGCGCCGCGCGGAAGCGCCCTAGCCGCCGCTCAACCTCCGGCAGCGTCTCCTCGTGGTAGCGCTCGAAGCGCTCGCGGTTGTCCTTCGTCACGCCGGCGAGGATCTCCAAGCCGGTGCTGCCCGGCGGGCGGGTGGTGATGCTGTGCCCGTTCACCGACACGTGGCGCGCTCCGCTCACCAGCTGCTGCTCCATCGTGGGGCGCGGGCGCCCGATGAAGCGCGCCTTCACCGCCGCGGCGGAGGCGTGGGTCACCGGCACGTGGTAATTGTCCGAGCAGTTGTCCACCGGCGTCTTCCAGTTCACCGGCTGCAGCCACTTGATGGGGCCGACGGCGACGGTGCCGCCGTCGCGGCGATTGAACACCGTGTCCAAGTACCAGCGCGCGTCGCCCAAGTACGCCTCGAGGCTCGGCGCCTCGTGATCCCACGTCGCGAACACGATGCCCGCGTAGGTGTCCACCTTCGCCTCGATCAGGCTCAGCTCCTCCACCGGCAGGTCGCCGTAGTACGCCTCCGTGATGCCCGGCACGTGCTCCAACTTGCCGTCGTTCGAGAACGTCCAGCCGTGGTAGGTGCACATGAAGTTCTTGGCGTTGCCCTCGTCCGCCCGCACGATGCGGTTGCCGCGGTGGCGGCACATGTTGAGGAAGACGTGGAGCTGTCCCCGCGCGTCGCGGGTGAGGATGACGGGATCCTCGCCCATGTAGGAGTGGAAGAAGTCGTTGCGGTTGGCGACGAGCGAGACGTGGCCGACCATCTGCCAGGCCCGCCCGAATATCTTCTCCAACTCTTCTTGGTAGATGTCGGCGTCGACGAAGATGCGGCGGTCGAGCGCGCCGGTCTCGGCGTCGATGATGCTGTACTTCTTGGTGGCGACCATGGGAGCGGCCTCCTGCGGAAGGTGCGCCTACTTTACCACTACGGGGTAATGCGCTGTTCGGCCTCCCCGCGCCAAATCGACGCGAGACTCCCCCCCTGTAATCGGGGCGAGATTCCCGTTTTCACGGGAATGACGGAAGGGGGAGCGGGAGGGTTAGTCCTCTTCGAGGGTGGAGGTGTCGCCTTCGGGGAGGCCGAGTTCGCGCGCTTTGAGGAGGCGGCGCATAATCTTGCCGCTGCGCGTCTTGGGCAGGCCGTCGATGATCTCAATCTCGCGCGGGGCGACGGCGGCGGCCAGCTTGCCGCGGGCGAACCCCATCAACTCTCGGCGCAGGTCGTCCGTCGCCTTGTAGCCTTCCTTCAGCGATACGAACGCCTTCACTACTTCCATCGCCACCGCATCGGGCTTGCCGATGACGCCCGCCTCGGCGACGGCGGGATGCTCGATGAGCGCGCTCTCCACCTCGAACGGCCCGACCAGGTGCCCCGCCGTGTTGATAACGTCGTCCGTGCGTCCGATGAACCAGAAGTAGCCGTCCTCGTCCTGCTCCGCCTCGTCGCCGCTGAAGTACCAGCCGTTGACGAAGCGCGATTCGTAGCGCTCCTCTTGCCGCCAATACGTCCGGAACATCGACGGCCAGCC
>JAPPFU010000142.1 GCA_028875085.1 Chloroflexota bacterium | reverse complement strand
GTAGTACCAGACACGGACCTGGGCCAGGCGCCTTTCCTGCCCCGCGCCCCGCTTTAGCCCTTCGTTGAATCGACGGACGTTCTCCACTACCTGTTCGTAGCTGATAACGAGGTCTGGTTTCTCCGGCACGGCGATGCCTCCGATGGGGTTCAGGCGTTAGCCTAGCACGCCGCCGCGAATCCAGTGGGCGGCGGCCTTCTGCGTTGCGCCGGGCAGGCGCGCTCCCCTCTTTCCTCCCGACCGGAAGGTCACATAATTCGTGTCGGCAGCAGAGAAAGGAGAGAAGAGTCCCTGGTCTCCCCACAAGACAAGCATGTCGTCTATGCCAATGAAGACTCTCACTTCCTCTTTCCTCCCCGAATGTCCTTCCAAATGGCCACTGGTACGGCGATTAGAGCGTAGTACACCACGACGGCGACCAACCACAGGACGAACCAGGCCAGGTAGAAGACGTACCACGGGAGGATGACGAAGAGGATGTGAAGGAGACCAACGCACGTGTTGGGGTAGTACTCCTCGTCTTTCCACGGGTTCCACAGGAACCGCTTTGGCCAGTTGAGCAACTCTAGCATTCTTTCCTTCTTTCCCATCGGGAATGATCTACGTGGTTCTCAATCCATGATTAGCGCGCCACTAGCCGTCGCGGATTGTGTCGTCAACGAACTTCATATCCTCTTCGGCTCGGTCCAACTCCTTCGAGTTCCACCCGGTGAGGACGGCAAAGAGGAACAGGAGCGCGGTAAGGAAGAGAGCGAAGGTCCCAGCGAACATCGCGAACCCAGTGACCTCGTCGGAGTTCAGGCTGCCCTCGGCGGCCGCCATGCCAACCCCGACGACAAGCATGAGCACCCCGACTGGCAGAACGCAGCCTGTCGAACAGCCCAGACAGCCAAAGCGCCACTTACGCGACGCCGCCCTACTTCGCACTGCCTCAAGTTCTTTCTTCGTCTTGTACGCATAGGCGACGACGGACCGCTCGGAGAGTTCGGATTCGATGTGCTCTGGGTCTTGCTCAGCCATACGCGCCCACTCCCCCCTCTCGGCCAGGATATATCAACACGGCAGCCAAGAGGCAAAGGCCACCCGCTCCAGCAGCCCAGGTGCCACCGGCGATGGAGAGGATGAAGAACGTTGCCGCCGCTCCGCCAATGCCAGCGACGATGAGGGGGCGGGCGGCGCGAGGCACTTAACGCAAAAAGAGCGCCAGGCCGATTGCCGGACGCTCCCTGTTGCACGCTCGCGCGCGCGTTATTGCGGCTAGGCCGCCTTCGGCACGGGCCTGTTGGCGAGCTGCTCGACCGCCTCGGGCGCCAGGGCGATAGGCGGGAAGGTCGGCAGGTCGTGGGTGTAGCCGCACTGCACGCACTTGTTGTACGGCCCGTAGGTGTCGGCGGCGGCGTGCATGTCGCCTCCGCACTTCGGGCAGGCCCGGAGCAGGATGGTCATCTCGTAGCCTCCTTGTCGCGGCGGAGCGGGCGTCCTTCCCTCTCCGCGGGCGCTTCCCGCGCCCCTCGTGTGTCTCTTATCTTGACACAAACCATATCAATAGGATAGGCTTTTGTCAAGCGGGTTTCGGTACATCTTATGCCGATGTATCGGCCTATGCAATCCAGATGCGCGATCCGAAAGCAACAGACGCCTCGCGCCAAACCCGGTACCTGTTCGAGCAGGTCTTCCAACGCCGCGACGCCCCCATCGCGCGCAGGCCCTCCCCGGCGCGCCAGGCGCAGCGGGACGACGCCCCGCCGTACACGCCCGAGGGCGTCTACATCATCAGCGTCGCAGCCAAGATGCTCTCGATGCATCCGCAGACGCTGCGCAAGTACGAGCGAGCGGGGTTGGTGCGTCCCTCGCGCACGGTCGGCATGCTCCGCCTCTACTCCAACGACGACATCATCCGCCTGCGCATCATCAAGCACCTCGTGGACGAACTGCGTCTGAACCTCGCGGGGGTGGAAACGGTGCTCCAACTGGTCGAGCGCCTCGGCTCCTTCCCCTCGCGCGTCGCGCCGCTGTCGGGCGCGCGCCAGGTGGCCGCCGCGTTGGAGCGCGAACTCGACTCCATCTTCGAAATGCTGCAAGGGCGCGGCGGGCCGCCCGGGGAGCGCGCGCGATGACGGGCGAGCCGCAGCCGCTCCACGCCGAAGATCCATCGGGCGCGGACGCCGCGCCGGACGCGCTCGAACGCGAGCGCGACGACTACAAGGACAAGGCGCTGCGCGCGCAGGCCGACCTGGCCAACCTGCGCCGCCGTTTCGACGAGGAGCGCCTGTCGCTGACGCGCAACGCGGCCAACGGCCTCGCCGCGCGCCTGCTTCCTATCGTGGACGACCTGCGCCGCGCCGTGGACTCCGTCCCCGCCGAGGCCGCCGGATGGGGCGACGGCGTGGGGTTGGTGCTGCAGAACCTCGAAGCGGCCATCCGCTCGGCGGGCGTAACGCCCTACGAACCCGCGCCGGGCGACGCGTTCGACCCGCGCGACCAGGAGGCCATCGCCTACCAGCCATCGCGCGAGCAGCCCGACGGCGCGGTGCTCCTCTGCGCGCGCCCCGGCTACCGCACCGAAGACCGCGTTCTCCGCCCCGCCCAGGTGGTCGTCGCCAGGGCGCCCGAAGAGGGCGGCGGGGACGCGGAGAACGACTCGTAAGACAACCACGCCTTTCGCCCCTAGGTGGAAAGGCGCGAGCATAGGAGCAGGACAATGGCGAAGATTCTGGGGATAGACCTCGGCACCACCAACTCGTGTATGGCCGTCATCACGGCGGGCGAGCCGGAGGTGGTCGAGAACAGCGAGGGCGGGCGCACCACGCCGTCGGTCGTCGCGCTCAACGAGAAATCGGGCGAGCGCTACGTCGGCCAGGCCGCCAAGCGCCAGGCCGTAACCAACCCCGACAACACCGTCTATTCCGCCAAGCGCTTCATCGGGCGGAAGTTCTCCGAGGTCGAAGCCGAGACGCGCGAGGTCTCCTTCGAGGTGGCGGCGGGCAATGGCGGCGACGCCGCCATCACGATGGGCGGGCGCGCCTACTCCCCGCCGGAGATATCGGCCATGGTGTTGCAGAAGCTCAAGGCCGACGCGGAGGCTAAGCTCGGCGAGCCGGTAACCCAGGCCGTCATCACCGTCCCCGCCTACTTCAACGACAGCCAGCGCCAGGCCACCAAAGACGCGGGCGCCATCGCGGGACTCGAGGTGCTCCGCATCATCAACGAGCCGACCGCCGCGTCCCTCGCCTACGGCCTCGACAAGAAGTCGGACGAGACGATCGCGGTGTTCGACCTGGGCGGCGGCACCTTCGACATCTCCGTCCTCAGCATCGGCGAGGGCGTGTTCGAGGTGAAGTCGACCAACGGGGACACCCACCTCGGCGGCGACGACTGGGACCAGCGCGTCGTCGAGTGGCTCGCCAACGAATTCAAGCGCGACCAGGGGGTCGACCTGCGCGCCGACCGCATGGCGCTCCAGCGACTGCGCGAGGCGGCGGAGAAGGCCAAGATCGAACTCTCCAGCACCGCCCAGACGGAGATCAACCTGCCCTTCATCACCGCCGACGCCTCCGGGCCCAAGCACCTGGCGATGAACCTCACCCGCTCCAAGTTGGAGCAGGTAACCGCCGACCTCCTCGACAGAACCACCCAACCCGTCCGCCAAGCGCTCGCCGACGCGGGTGTGAGCGCCGACCAGGTGGACGAGGTGGTGCTCGTCGGCGGTATGACGCGCTCGCCAGCCGTCGGCGAGAAGGTGAAGCAGATGTTCGGCAAGGAGCCGCACAAGGGCGTGAACCCCGACGAGGTGGTGGCCGTCGGCGCGGCCATCCAAGCGGGCGTGCTTCAGGGCGACGTGCAGGACGTGGTGTTGGTGGACGTCACGCCGCTCACCCTCGGCATCGAGACGCTCGGGAGCGTGCTCACGCCGCTCATCAAGCGCAACACGAGCATCCCCACCAAAGCGACGGAGACCTTCACCACCGCCGCCGACAACCAGACGAGCGTCGAGGTGCACGTGCTCCAGGGCGAACGCCCGATGGCGGGGGAGAACAAGACCATCGGCCGCTTCTCCCTCGACGGCATCGCGCCGGCGATGCGCGGCATGCCGCAGATCGAGGTGTCGTTCGACATCGACGCGAACGGCATCCTCAACGTCTCCGCGAGCGACAAGGCGACCGGCAAGGAGCAGCGCATCACCATCACTGCAAGTTCCGGCCTCTCCAAGGACGAAGTGGAGCGCCTCATCCAAGAGGCGGAGTCGCACGCCGAGGAGGACCAGCGCCGCCGCGACCTCGCCGAGACGCGCAACGCCGCCGACAGCGCCGTCTACCAGGCGGAGCGCGCGCTCAGCGAGCACGGCGAGAGTGTGGGCGACGACCTGAAGCAGCAGGTGCGCGACCGCATCTCCGACGTGCAGACGGCGCTGTCGGCCAACGACCCCGCCCGCATCAGAGCCGCGGTCGAGGAGTTGACCAAAGCCGCCGCGCTCATCGGCCAAGCCGTGTACCAGCAGCAGCAAGGCGCCGAAGGCAAGCCGCCGCCGGAGGGCGGGCCAAGCGGGGACAGCGACGGCGACGACACAGTAGAAGGCAACTACCGCGAGGTGTAGGCGAGGAAGGAGAATTGTGGGGGCAAGCCCCCACACACCCCCCTTCTAGGAGACCTTTGCGTAACTGCTCCGTCTCCCCGCCCACCACCCCTTCAGAAGATAAAAAACTTCTGTGGGGGATACCCCCACGCCCCCAGCCGAGGAGCTGGCCGCCCCTCGGCACACCCTGCATGAAGAAATCAGGGATTACGCAAAGGTCTCTTCTAGGCGAGGAGCGCTCTATTCCCCCGGCAGGCCGTGCGCGGGAAACAGCGCCGCCTTCACCTGTTCCACGCTGTGTTGGGCGAAGG
>JAPPFU010000059.1:1223-4900 GCA_028875085.1 Chloroflexota bacterium | reverse complement strand
TATCCACGTCGCCACGACAACCAGGTACGTTGGCGGGCTATCCTAGCCCCGCTACACTCAAAGCGAGCGCAACTTGACCGAACAACACGACACCCCCGACATCACCTCGCAGTCCACTCCCGCGCGGCGCAGGCGGCGCGCGCCTCGCCAGACGGACGCACCCGCAGCCCAGGCAACGGAAGCCGCGCCGCCCGCTCACTCCGGCGAGACGCCGCAGGACGCGCCCAAGCCCGCACGCCGCAGGCGGCGCTCCCCTCGCCCAGCCGAGGCCCCCGCAGCCCAGGCAACGGAAGCCGCGCCGCCCGCTCACTCCAGCGAGACGGCGGAGGACGCGTCCAAGCCCGCACGCCGCAGGAGGCGCACCTCGCGCCAAGCCGAGGCCCCCGCGGCCCAGGCAACGGAAGCCGCGCCGCCTCCTCACTCCGGCGAGACGACGGAGGACGCGCCCAAGCCCGCACGCCGCAGGAGGCGCTCCCCTCGCCAAGCTGAGGCGCCCGCGGCCGACCCGCCCGGCGTACCCACCGAGCGGCAGGGAGCGCCGAAGCCGCGCCGCAAGAGCGGACGGGGCCCGGATGAGACGGGCGACGTGTCCTTCATGCATCCGAGCGAGCAGGAGTTCGCCAAACTGCTTGACTACTACAACGTGCCCTACCTCTACGAGCCGCGCTCCTTCCCATTGCGCTGGGAGGGCAACCGCGTCGTCGAGATGTTCTCGCCCGACTTCTACTTGCCCGAGCAAGACCAGTACTTCGAACTGACGACGATGAAGCAGAGCCTGGTTACGCAGAAGAACCGGAAACTCCGCCATGTGCGGGAGCTCTACCCCGAGATCAACGTCCAACTGCTGTACCGGCGCGACTACGTGCGGTTGCTGGGCAAGTACGGCTACGGGCCGCTCACCGACGCCGAAGTCAAGGGCCTCGGCCACGTGCTGTTCACGCAGGAGCAGATACAGGCGCGGGTGGGCGAACTGGCGCGCCAAATCGAGCAGGACTACGCGGGCCAAACGCCCGTGTTCGTCGGCGTGCTGCGCGGCGCGTTCGTCTTCATGGCCGATCTCATCCGCGAAGTGAGCGCGCTGGCCGTCGAGACGGACTTCATCAGCGTGTCGCGCTACGGCGGCGGCCAAGACCGTCGCGTGGAGGTCATCCGCGACGTGGACGTGGACTTGGCCGGGCAGCACGTCATCCTGGTCGAGGGTATCGTGGACACGGGCATGTCGCTGCGCCCCATCATGCAGCACGTGCAAGCGAAGCGGCCGGCCAGCGTCGAGGTGTGCGCGATGTTCGACAAGCGCGCGCGTCGCGTCGTCGACGTACCGCTGCGCTACGCGGGGTTCGAGATCCCCGACGAGTTTGTGGTCGGCTACGGCCTCGACCACGACGAGCGCTACCGCAACCTGCCCTATCTCAGCACTATGAGCGTCGTCGAGCCGAAGCCCGTCCCCCAGCGCTAACGGGCGGCGCCGCCGTACGCGCACACATCCCGCAGCGGACACTCCCCGCAGCGCGGGGCGCGCTTGCCGCAGATGGTCGCGGCGTGCACGTCCAGCAGCGCGTGGAACTCGTTGAAGAGCGCCGCGTCGGGCGGCAGCCGCTCCTCGAACAGCGCCTGGTAGCCCTCGTAGGAGCGGCTCTCGGGCTCGACGCCCAGCCGCTCCAAGACGCGGATGGTATAGGCGTCGATGACGAACGAGGGCAAGCCCGCCGCGTAGAGCACGATGACGTCGGCGGTCTCGGGGCCGACGCCGTAGACGCCGAGCGCCTCGTGGCGCAGCGCCTTGGCGCCGCGTTGCGCCAGCCGCGCCGGGTCGTCGCCGTAGACCGCCAGCCACTCCGCGACCGCCTTGAGTTTGCGCGCCTTGACGTTGAACGAGCCGCTGGAGCGCACCAGTTCCGCCAACTCCGCCTCGGGCAGTGCGCGCAGCGCCGCCGGCGACAGTGCTCCCGCCTGCTTCAACCGCTCCAGCGCCCGCTTGGCGTTCGCCCACGCCGTGTTCTGCGTGAGGATCGCGCCGACGATGGTCTCGATGGGGCCGTCGCCCGGCCACCAGTCTTGCGGGCCGTAGGCGGCGTACAGGCGCTCGTACACCTGCCGCAGCAGCGCGGCTATCGCGTCTTCACGCATCGCGCGGCGCCAGGGCGGCGGGGACGGCGGTCGGGGCGCTCATAGCGGGCACGATGGTACACTTGCGCAGCCATGCCGTGCTTCGTGGACGCACTCGACGAGACGGCTCGCCGCAACCGCTCGCTCCTGTGCGTGGGACTGGACCCGTGGCGCCCCTCCCTCCCCGTCGAGAGCATCGCCGCCTTCACGGGCGCAATCATCGAGGCGACCGCCGACCTGGTGTGCGCGTTCAAGCTCAACATCGCCTTCTTCGAGGCGGAGGGGTTCGACGGGCTGCGGGCGCTGGAACAGACCATTGCCGCCGCCAAGTCGCGCGGCGTGCCCGTGGTGCTCGACGCCAAGCGCGGCGACATCCCGCCGAGCGCCCGCGCCTACGCCAAGGCCGTGTTCGAAGCGTGGGATGCAGACGCGGTTACCGTCAGCCCGTGGATGGGCGGCGATTCGCTGGAGCCGTTCCTCGCCTACGAGGAGCGCGGCGTCTTCGTCCTCGCGCGCACGTCCAACCCCGGCGGCGACGACCTCCAAGCGCCCGAGGTCGGCGGCGAGCCGATGTACGAGCGCGTGGCGCGCCTGGCGTCGGAATGGAACACGCGGGGCAATGTGGGCTTGGTGGTCGGAGCGACGCGCCCGCGCGAACTCGCCCGCCTCCGCGAACTCTGCCCGGCGATGCCCATCCTCGTCCCCGGGCTCGGCGTGCAGCAGGGCGACCTCGAGGCGTCGGTGGAGGCGGGCGTGGACGCGGACGGCATGCGCGCGCTGTTCAACGCCTCGCGCAGCGTGATCTACGCCTCCGGCGGCGCCGACTACGCCCAGGCGGCGCGGGCGGCGGCAACGGCGACGCGCGACGCCATCAACGCCGTGGCCGCCCCCCCGTCGGCCGGCGGGGGATAGAAAGGCGCGCCGTGGGTTGTAGGGACAGGTTTGAAACCTATCCCTACGGAGGATGGGCGTAGAATCGCAGTCGATGGTCACGCAGTTCGCGCTAGGCGACATCCTCACCCTCCGCAAGCCGCACCCGTGCGGGGGCAAAGAGTGGCGCGTCGAGCGCCTCGGCGCCGACATCGGCATCCGCTGCCTGAGTTGCGGCCACTACCTGCTGCTGACGCGGCGCCGCCTCGCGCGCAGTACGAAGGCGCGCGAACCCGCCGCCGCCCGCAAGGCGGCCAACCCCCAACCGGACATCCCGCCCGCGTAAGCAGCGCCGCCAGGCTAGCCACCCCACCGGCGGGCCGGCCAACTCTTATCTCAATATTGTGCTTCTATTCACAAGTACTTGTGAAAACCACTTGCAATGAAATCCGTAATGGTGTAACGTATTTCGTAGTAGCCACGGATGGCACATGACACAGGAGGCACTAGGATGCTCAGTTTCATCATCGACCTGACGGCGAAGACGCTCGAGGCGGAGGCGCGGGCCGCCGCTTCGGCGGAGGTAGCGCTGCCCCAACCGGCCAGTAGCGCTCAGAGGAAGGTCATCGCCCTCCCCAAGCGGGTTGACCGCGAGACCGGCCCGCTGCCCAAGGCGGCCTAGTTCCCTGGCGGGGGAGGAG
>JAPPFU010000059.1:0-1213 GCA_028875085.1 Chloroflexota bacterium | reverse complement strand
TACACCCCCCCCCCATCGGGGGGCCCCCCCAACCCCGCCGGCCCCCCCCGGGGGCGTTTTTGGGGGGGGGGGGGTGTTTTTTCGCCCCCCCCCCCCCCTGGGCCGGAGCGCGGCGCCTCTAGCCGTACCCTGCCATCTCGTCATGCATGCCGGCCGGTTGGCGGCCGGCTGAATCTTCTTCACCGACAGTTAGCAACCGAGCGCCCTCATGCCTTGCCCGCGCGCAAGCGGCGTGCTAGCGTCCCCGTCAACCACAAGCGGGCGCCGCAACCACGCCCGCCGAGGAGGTCGCTATGACCACGGCGAATGGACGCCCTGCCCACAAGATCGCCGGCATCGCACTCATCGTCGGCGCGCTGATGACCGCCCTGGGTTCGATGCTCTACCCCGGCGCGCTGAACGTTTCGGTTGACCGGATGGACTTCGGCGCCAGCATCGACGCGGTTACCGCGAGTCCCGCCATGGCGCACGCGACCACGCTGGCGTCAATCCTCGGCGTGATACTGCTCGCCGTCGGCGCCTTCTACTTCTTCCGCTTGGCGCCCTCCCAAACAAGCTTGACGGGGCTGGCGCTGCGCTTCGGCATAGCCAGCATGCTCTTCAGTTGGGGCATCTACGTGGCCCAGATGTCTACCGGCCACACCGTCGTGCCCATCCTCACCTACGGCGTCGGCGAAGGCACAGGGGTCGACGTGCAAGACCGGCTCCGCGACCTCGCTATGTCCGTCTACGCGGCGGGCGCGGTGCTGCACTACGCGTTCCTCTCCGTCTCGTGCGTCGCCTCTATCCTGCTGGGCTTGGGCCTCGCCGCCAGATTCCCGACGATGAACCTGTTCAAGGCGGCGGCCTACGGCCTCGTCCTCGTCGGGGTGCTCCTGGGCGCGAACCTCGCCTTCGTGCAGCACGTCGAAGGGCTGGGGTCGAGCGCCGTGCTCGTCATCGCCGGCGGGGCGCTGGGGGTTGGCATCATCTGCTGGGTCGCCCTTGGCATCGGCCTCTACCAGGCAAACGCCGACCTCGTCCCCGAAGAAGCGGCGTAGCGGCGCAAGGACAGCCGGGAGCGGCGGCGGTCGCCCGGTTCAGTTGGCCGCGATGGAGTACCGGATGCTAGCCGAGCTCTCGGCCGCCGCCGAGCGAGTATTGACCACGAGCATCTGCTGGAGCGCATCTGGGGAGAGAGGAGTGGCGGCGTTATGAGCCCCATGCACACGAT
>JAPPFU010000012.1 GCA_028875085.1 Chloroflexota bacterium | reverse complement strand
GCTTCACTCTCACATTCTTCCACATCTTCGTCCTCGACGCCGTAACCATCGTCATCGGCCAAGCGGGCCTCGCCGGATATTTCGGAATCCGCCAGAACCTGCTCATCCGCACGATCGGGATGCTCACCCCCGTCCTCACCTTCATCTACCTCTGGTCGCGCGAACCCGCATGGGAGGTGGCCGCGTGGTCGGCGGCGCTGCTCGTCGTCCTCTACGGCGTCCTCTCCCGCATCTTCAAGCGCGGCGCAGCCCAGCCTGCCGCAAGCTAAAGGAGTGGCGCTATGAGCATGGTCGACGCCCCCAAGTACGCCCTCAGCCCCACCACCGACGAGGTGATCGAGGCCGAGACGGCCGGCTTCGCCTCCATCGACACGGGCCAGGGCTTCTGGTACGGATTCGAGAACCGGCTGGAGGAGATGGGCTACCAGCGCATCGTCGAGGCGCCGTGCTCCTGCTCCGACGCCGGTTGGCACGGCCACCTGCCGGAGTGCCGCTGGCTGCGCGACTGGCCCGCCTAACGCGCCCCGGCGGAGCGGGCTGCGCTTGCGCCCATCCGCCCAAGACTTAAGGAGGAGATCGAGCAATGGTGCGAGAGCGAGTGGACGAGACCGAACTGCTGCAGATTGAGGACGCCGGGGAAGCGGTCGAGCGCGTCGAGCACGCCAAGCCCTACCACCGCTATCTGGAGGCGGAGTTGGGGCCCCGCAACCACTGGTTCCCTGCCTTCTTCAGCCAGGAACTCGCCGAAGGCGAGATGATGAACCAGATGCTGATCGGCGAGCGCCTTTACTTCAAGCGCGCCGGCGGCAAGGTCTACGCTGTCGAGGACAGGTGCGTCCACCGCGGCGCCGCCTTCTCCAGCAAGCCCGAGTGCTACAGCACCAACACCATCACCTGCTGGCTCCACGGCTTCACCTACGATGTCCGCGACGGCAGCCTGATGGAGATCATCACCGAGCCCGGCAGCCGCGCCATCGGCAAGATGTCGCTCAGAACCTACCCCGTCGAGGAGCACAACGGCGTCGTCTTCGTCTTCATCGGCGATCTCGACCCGCCCCCGCCCCTCGCCAGCGACGTGCAGCCCCGCTTCTGGAACGCCGGCCTCAAGTTCCGCCCTCTCCACCGCCACCTCATCCGCGCCAACTGGCGCCTCTCCTGCGAGAACGGCTACGACGCCGCCCACATCTACGCGCACCGCAACTCCGCCATCGTCACCGACGTCGGCGTCCCCATGCCCCTCGGCACCTACGCCCCCGACAAGTCGTCCGTCCTCGTCCACGAGAACGAGGACGACTCGCCCAAGGGCGTCGTCAAGATTATGGGCGACCGCCCCGGCATGAAGACGGACGTGAACGTGTGGGAGGCGGAGATCGAGGGCAACCGCATCGTCGCCCAGAACGTCGACCCCGCCAACCCGCCCCCCGGCGTCGACCTCGACGTCGGCCTTTTCCTTCCCTGCGGCCTCGAGGTGGACTGGTTCCCGCAGCCGGGCATGATCCACTTCGAGTGGTACGTGCCGGTGGACGAAGAGCACCACATGTATATGATCATCCAGAGCCGCTACTGCGAGACGGAGGAGGACGAGCGCAAGTTCCACGAGGACTGCGAGAACTTCCTCGGCCCGCTGGTGTGGAAGGAGCCCGCCGGGCAGACCGACTACCCGGGCGACGGCTCCACCTGGGGCTTCAACAACTTCGACCAGTTCGGGCGCGCGCAGATGGAGCATGTCTACGCGAAGGAAGACTTCTGGAACCGCGAGCGCCTCACCAAGCCCGACTACATCATCGTCCGCTGGCGCATGCTGGCACACCAGCACATGCGCGGCATCCAGAAGCGCGGCGGCCCCGGCAACTGGGCCAACACCGGCCCATGGGACCCCGCCAAGGCGCCCGAGCCCGTCAACCTGATGCGCACGCCCGGCTCCGGCAACGGCTACAAATCCGCCCACATCTAGCCGCGCCCCGCGTACAGCACGGCCAAGCCAACCGGGCCGGAGGGCATCCCTCCGGCCCGACGCTTTACGCCAGCCCCACCTCCCCGCGCGGCCTCGTGCAGGTGTCCACCGCCGCGTAGATCGCCGCTTTCGTCACCTTCACCAGGTCGGGGATGTAGCTGAAGCCCATGCCGCCCAGCCCCTCCCACTCCTTTGGCGCGTTGGCGGGTGGGAAGGGCATGCCGAAGCGCGCCGTCGGGATGCCCAGGTTGCGGATGGCGGAGGCGTCCGTCTGCCCGCTCACCTGCGGCGGCGGCTCGTGCGGACGCCCCTCCGCGTACTCCCAACCCCGCATCGACGAGTGGATGATCCAGTTGCCGGGGTCGGTGCTGCCGCCGGGATAGGAGGCGAACATCTCCCAATCCAACTCCAGCGACGGGTCGGCGGCGCGGATGGCGTCGATCGCCTCGCCGAACTGCGCCGCGACCTCCGCCGTGGACATGCGCGGGTTGCAGCGCACGTCCACGTAGATCTCCGTCGTGGCCGACGGAAAGGCAGGGCGGTAGGGCCAGCCCCCCCGCAGCGCTGAGATGTTGCCCTGCGGCGCGCACTGCCCCGATGTGTTCCGCTTCGTGTACTCCGGCAGCCACTCCTCCAGCGCCAGCATCACCTTCGCCGCGTCCGTCGCCGAGTTGCGGTAGCCCGGCACGCCGCGCGGTATCCCTGCATAGCCCAGCGTCCCGCGCACCGACACCTTGAACCAGCACAGCCCCACCTCCTCCCAGAACACCGCCCACCACGGCTTGCAGATGATGGCGAAGTCGGGCGCGACACCGTGCGTCAGCATGTAGGTTACGCCGCTCCCTAGGCCGTGGCTCTGGCGCTCGTGGGGCGGCGGCGTCATCGGCATCCCGCCGCCTGCGAACGCCGCGAGCAGGTCGCCCGACAGCGGCACGCCCGCCTGCTTGACGGTCACCGCCGCCTCCACCATCGCCGTGACCATCCCTTTGGGGTTGGACGCGCCCAAGCCGATGACGTTGCCGCCTTCGTCGACGTGCGCTTGCGGAAGCATATCGGGGCGCAGCTCCGGACCCGCCCACGGCACGTCGTCCGCGCCCGCCGTCAGATGCGTGTCGATGGGTGCGTACAGCATCAGCGACGCGCCCGAGCCGGAGCCGCGCACGCGCCCCACCGCGTTCCCCGAGTCCTCGTCCATCCCCTGGTAGAAGGCGTCGAACCCCACCTGCCGCATGTAGGCGGCGACGAACTCGCTCGCGGCGCGCTCGTGCCCCGTCGGGCTGTGGATGGCCGTCAGGTCGCGGTTGAACGCGCGCATCCGCTCCTCGTCGATCGCCGCGCACGCTTGCGCAACCCACTCCTGCTGCTGCGCCGACAGCGGCGCCGGCTTCGTCGTTATCTGCGTCGGAACCTTCGCTGCGTCCGCCATGGGGAAAACCTCCTTCTGCTAAGGCCGCCTATCTTACCGCCCCGGTTCCCTTCCCCGTTCACCCTGAGGGAACTTGAAGGGCGCCCTACTCCGCTATCCCCGCGTCTCCCACCTCCGGGCACCCCGGCGCGAAGCGCGCTTGGCAGCGGCTCCTAGCCGCTAGTACCCCACCTCCACCACCTCCACGTCCTCGATTCGCCCGTCCGCCGTGAAGCGCCAGATGCTGATGTGCCCGCGCCTCAGGTCGCCGTTGTCGTCCCACTCCAGCGTGCCGCCCGCGCCCTCAAGGTTGATGTCCTTGCCCTCGCGCACCAGGCGAAGCGCCTCCGCCACGCCATCGGGCGTCGCGTGGACGAGCGCGCCCGGCGCGTCGGCCACGACGCGCAGCTGGTCGCGGATCGCCGCGCCCTCCACACTGCCCGCCGCCTGCGCGGCCAGCATAATCGCCAGCGCCGCGTCGTACGTCTCCTTCACGTAGGGCACCTGCGGCGCCTGCCCGTAGCGCTCCTCGAACGCCCTATCCCACGCGTGACCTGCCTCGTTCGACGGTGGCGGCGCGCCGGACGTGCCGTACATCCCGCCCAGGTGCTCGCCGCCTACCTCCTCCACCACGCGCGGACGGCGCACTGCGTCCGCGAACACGAACTGGTCGTACAGCCCCGATTCGATCGCCTCCTTCACGATGGCGATAGCCGCCGAGGCGAAGTCAATGACCACCAGCGCCTCCGCCCCTTGGCCGGCCGTCTGCTCCAACTCGCGGCGGTAGGAGGTCAGCTCCGTATGCATGCTCACGCTCACGATGCCCCCGTCCCACGCCGCTGCGAATGTCTCCGCCAGTCCTCGCCCGTACGGATCGTTGCGGTACGAAACGCCCACGTTGGTGAAGCCGCGTTCCTTGGCGACCCGCGCCAGCACCGGGCCTTGCGCGCTGTCCGCCAGCGTCGTGCGGAAGAAGAAGTCGTCGTCCACTGCCTGCGCCAGCACCGGCGCTGTCGCCGATGGGCTGATGGTCGGAATCTGTGCGGGCCCGGTGACCGTCTCGACCGTTGGCAGCGAAGCCGCACTCGAATTCGGCCCGACGATAGCGTGCACGCCCTCCTCCTCCACCAGCCGCCGCGCCGCCTCCAACGCCGCGCTCACGTCGCCCGACGCGTCCAGCGCCACGCTGCGCACCGGGTGGCCTAGCACGCCCCCGAGTTCATTCACCTGCGCGATGGCCAGGTCGAACCCTCGTTGGCGGTCAGCGGATGCGTCGGGCGACCCGGAGAAGTCGAGCAGCAGCCCAATGGTGAGCGGTTCGTCGCTGGTCGGTTCGCCGCCGAAGCAGCCCGCCCCCACCAGCGCCAACGCCGCCAACGTCCCCCAGATTCCCAGCCTGCGCGCCAAGTTCCCCTCCGTGCGTTCGTGGCGCGCGGGCGGCGCCTCACCTGCCGCGCCCAGGTTACACGTTTGGCTGGCTCCCGCGCACGCCGCGCCCGTCTGCCGTACACTTGGCCCCGAGGTGAACCGGATGGCAGCGAATGGTTTTAGGCTCGAG
>JAPPFU010000186.1 GCA_028875085.1 Chloroflexota bacterium | reverse complement strand
CCCCTTTGTTGGGTTAAAACCCATCCCCCCGCGCCGGGGGTTTCGGCGCCCCCGGGCACACCCCGCTCGAAGAGGCCAAGGCGAAGGAAGGGAATGCCCCGCTGCGGAGCGTCCACGCCCACCCGCTATAATCGTCTGCGCTCCTATGGCCGCCTTCGACCTGCTCATCCGCAACGCCGCCGTGGTTGACGGCACTGGCGCGCCCGCGCGCAGCGCCGACGTTGGCGTGCTCGCGGGGCGCGTGGAGGCGGTGGGCGCGCTCGACGGCGCGGAGGCGCGCGAGACGCTGGACGCGGCGGGCAAGACGCTCTGCCCCGGCTTCATCGACTCGCACGTCCACTCCGAGATGGCGCTGCTGGGCTACGGCCACCGCTACGGGAGCCTACTCCAAGGGGTAACCACCCACTTGACTGCGCCGGACGGCTTCGGGTGGGCGGGGCTGCCGAAGGAGTTGGCGGAAGACCTGTGGGAGACGACGCTCTTCTGCTACGGCGAAACCGACCTGCGCGTGGACTGGCCCTCGCCGGAGGCGTATCTGTCGCTGTTCGCCGGCCGCTCGCCCGCGAACGTCGTGCCGCAAGCGCCGCACTGCGCGATACGGCTGGGCGCGATGGGGTGGGCGCCGCGTCCGGCGACGCGCGCGGAATTGGACGCGCAGAAGGAGGCGCTGCGCGTGTGGATGGCGGCGGGGGCGGTCGGCCTCAGCCTGGGGCTGGACTATCAGCCGTCGGCCTATGCGCCCACCTACGAACTAGTCGAGTTGGCCAAGGTCGCGGGCGAGTACGGCGGCACATACAACGCGCATATCCGCAACAACATCATGGGGCGCGAGGGCGCGTGGCGCGAGACGATCGAGATAGGCAAGCGCTCCGGCGGGAAGATGCATATCGCCCACGAGTACGTGAACGAGGTGAGCGAGCCGCTGCTCGACCTGGCGGAGCAGGAGTGCGACCTCACCTTCGAGTCGTACCTCTATCCCGCCGGCTCGACCCACTTTCCGCAGTACAGCCTACCCACGTGGGCGCAGCAGGGAGGCGACCGTGCCCTCCGCGAGCGCGCCAAAGACCCCGCGCAATGGCGGCGCATGCGCGACCACCTCGACCGCGTGCTGGCGGAGAATTACGCCGCCGGAGCGAAACAGGTCATCTCCGCCAACCGCACCGGCGCGTACGTCGGCATGACGGTCGAGCAGGCCGCCGCCGAGGCTGGCGAGTCGCTGGGCGAGTTCGCCATGCGCTCGCTGGTGGACGAGGCGCCCTACACCCTCACCGTGAACCATCGCCCCGGCGGACCCGAAGTCCACGACGAGATGGTGCGCAAGACGGCGATGCATCCCAAGATGATCGTGGCAAGCGACGGCATCTACCACGGCCCGCATCCGCACCCGCGCGCCTTCGGCTGCCACGCCCGCGTGCTGCGCCTCGCGGTGCGGGAGCGCGGCCACTTAACGCTTGAGCAGGCCGTCCACAAGATGACGGGCAAGCCCGCCGACCGCTTCGGTCTCGGGCGGCGCGGGCGCGTGGCGCGCGGCTACCACGCCGACCTGGTGCTGTTCGACCCCGAAAGCGTCGCCGACCGCTCCACGTGGGAGGAGCCGCTGCTGGAGCCGGTGGGCATCGAGCGGGTGCTCGTGAACGGGGTTACGGTGGTCGAACGCGGCAAGCCGACGGGCGCGCTGCCGGGGCAGGTCGTCCCGCGCGGAGGCACGGCGTGACGGCGGCGCTGAGGTAAGCGATGGAGCGCCCCATCCTCAAACCGCCGGGGTCGCCCGTCGAGCAATTGGATACGCCCGCGCTGGTCGTCGATCTGGACGCGATGGAGCGCAATGTCGAGCGCGTCCACTCCTTCTTCCGCGACCGCCCCGCCAAGCTGCGCCCCGCCGTCCACGCGCACAAGACGCCCGCCATCGCTCACCGCCAACTGGCCGTCGAGGGCGCGGCGGAGGGCGTCGCCGTCGTCTCGCTCAGCGAGGCGGAGGCGTTCGCGCAGGCGGGCGTCGGCGACATCCTCGTAACGACGCAGATAGTGGGCGCATCCAAGGTCTCGCGCGCGTGCGCCCTCGCCAGGTCGATAAGGCTGACGCTGGTGGCGGACGACGCGGACGCCGTGCGCGCGCTCTCGGCAGGCGCAAGCGGGGCGGGCGTGGTCATCGACGCGCTGGTGGACGTGCAGACGCATCCCGACCGCGCGGGATTGCAGCCCGCCGACGCGCCTGTCCTCGCCCGCGTGGTGAACGCCGCGCCAGGCTTGCGTTTCGCGGGCGTCTTCACGGCGGGCGGCCCGCTGAGCGAGGGGTATACGGCGGCGCTGCGCGCGCGGGATGAGCAGGCGGTCGGCGCTCTGGTGGAGGCGCGACGGGCGGTCGAGACGGCAGGCCTGCCCGTGCGCGTGGCCTCCTATGGCAACAGCACGCACGACTACGACGTGCCCGGCGCCGCCGAGGGGATAACGGAGGTGCGCGGCGGCGCGTACGCGCTCCTCGACGCCAACCACGCGCCGCACTGCCCCGGCCTCGAGCCCGCCGCGATGGTGCTCGCCACCGTGAACGGCAAGCCGGAGCCCGGCCGCGCCGTCACCGACTGCGGGCAGAAGGCGATCGGGCGCGACGCGGGCCAGCCCGTCGTCCTCGGCAAGGGCGGCTTGACCGCCGCCGCCAACAGCGCCGAGCACGGCCTCATCGACGCGCCGGACGGTGCCGACCTTGACCTTGCCGCCGGCGACCAGGTGTGGCTCCTACCGTTCGACGTCTCCACCGCATTCTCCCTGCACGACGTCGTCTACGCCGTGCGCGCGGGCATCGTCGAGGCGGTGTGGCGCGTCGGCGCGAGAGGTGCGTTCGCGTGAGCCGCGCCCCCGTCCCCGGCGACCACGTGGAGGAGTTGGACACGCCCGTCCTGCTGCTCGACCTGGACGCGCTGGAGCACAACGTCGAGGTGGTGGCGCGGCGCTACCGGGGCGGGGGCGTGCAGTTGCGCCCGCACGTGAAGAACCACAAGTCGCCGCAGATCGCGTGGATGCAGGTGAACGCGGGCGGCGCCGTGCGCGGCGTGTGCGCCGCCAAGGTGTCGGAGGCCGAGGCGTTCGTGGAGGCGGGCTTCCCGAACGTGCTCGTCGCCAACCAGGTGGTCGCGCCCGACAAGATCCGCCGCCTCGCGTCTCTCGCCAAGCGCGCGGAGGTGATGGTTACGGTGGACGAGGAGGAGCAGGCGCGCCGCCTGTCGGAAGGCGCCGCCGCGCTGGGGGCGACCATCGGCGTGCTGGTGGAGGTGGACACGATGATGCGGCGCGGCGGCGTGCGCGCGGTGGAGCAAGGCGTAGCGCTCGCCAAGCAGGTCGCCGCCGCTCCAGGCTTGAGGTTTCGCGGCGTCCAGAGCCACCAAGTGCCGGAGACGCCCGCGCCTTCCCGCGAGGAGCGCTACGCCCAGGGGGCGCGGTTCATGGGGACGGTCATCGAGGTGAAGCGCGCCATCGAGGCGGAAGGCTTGCCGGTCGAGATCGTCTCCACCGGCGAGTCGTGGACGTACGACGTGGCGCAGTCGGTCGAGGGAGTAACGGAGATCGAAGGCGGCACCTACGCCATCATGGAGGTTCCCTACGCCTTTATGAGCGAGTTCCGCCAGGCCGCCCGCGTTATGGGGACGGTGGTCAGCCGTCCGTCGGAGCGTACCGCCATCGGCGACGTGTCCGTCGAGGCCATCGGCGCGCCCAACGGCCCGCCCAGCGTCGAAGGGCCGGACGGCGTGCGCGTCCGCGCCATCACCGCCGAGGCGACGGTGCTCGAATCGGACGGGCCGATGCCGTTGCGTGTCGGCGACCGCTACTTCCTGCTCACGCACCAGCAGGACATCACGATGAACCGCTGGGATGCCTACGTAGGTGTGCGCAACGGCCGGGTGGAGGCGGTGTTCGAGGCGACGGCGCGGGGCCGCTGCAATTGATGGCCGCCTGTGCCTAGCCTGACTCCCTTCGCGCTGCGCGGCGTCTTCTACGGCTGGTGGATCGTCCTTGCCGTAACGCTGGTCATCACGATCGGCAACGGCCTCGCCAACTTCACCTTCGGGCTGTTCGTCGTCCCGATGGCCGCCGACCTGGGCGTCTCGCGGGGCTTGATCGGGTGGCTGCCGACGGCGCGGCTGGTGGGCAACAGCGCGATGAGCGTCGTCTTGGGGCCGCTGGTCGACCGCCACGGCGCCCGCTGGCTGCTGGCGCTGGCCGCCGTCATCACCGCCGTCGTCCTTCTCGCCGTCAGCCGCGCGCCCTCCTACGCCATCGTGCTGGCGCTGTTCTTCGTGCTTGGGGCGTTCGACTTCAGCACGCCGGGCCACGTGCTGACGGCGGTGCCGGTTGCCAAGTGGTTCGTGCGGAATCGGGGGCGGGCTATCGGCTACATCGGCATCGGCATCGCCGCCGGCGGCATCTTCTACTCCTTCTTCCATCAATACCTCATCGACAACGTGGGCTGGCGCAGCGCACTCGCCGTCTCCGCCGTCATCATCGCCGTAACGGTCATACCTCTGTCGCTGCTGCTGCTGCGCCGCCAGCCGGAGGACATGGGACTCGAGCCCGACGGCGCACCCCCTGGCCGCGCCCCCGGCGCGCCTACGTGGTCGGGCGAGGTGCAATGGACGCGGGCGGAGGCGATTCGCACGTCGGCGTTCCCCAAACTGGTGGCGGCGTACCTGCTCGCCAACTTCGCGGTCTCGGGATTCCTCGTCCACCGCGCCGGGATGTGGACCGACGGCGGGCTGAGCGGCGCGGTGATCGCCACCGCCTTCGCCCTCGATTCGCTTGCCTTCGGCTTCGGCGCGGTCGGCACCGGCTATCTGATCGGCAGGATCCCGTCGCGCTTCATCGCGGCGGGCGCGGCGCTGCTCCAGGCGGCGACGATCGCGGTGATAGTCGCATGGGTGAACGCGCCGG
>JAPPFU010000073.1 GCA_028875085.1 Chloroflexota bacterium | reverse complement strand
GGCCTCCGCAACCACTGGTACCCCGCCCTGTTCGGCCAGGAGCTCAGGGAGGGCGAGACGCGCGGCGAGATGCTGCTCGGCGAGCGCATCTACTTCAAGCGCGCCGGGGGCGCGGTCTACGCCGTCGAAGACCGCTGCCGCCACCGCGGCGCCGCCTTCTCCGCCAAGCCCGAGTGCTACTCCCAGAACACCATCACCTGCTGGCTCCACGGCTTCACCTTCGACGTGCGCGACGGCAAACTCGTCCAAGTCATCACCGAACCGAACAGCGGCGCCATCGGCAAGATCAACCTCAAGTCTTACCCCGTTGAAGAGCGCAACGGCGTCGTCTTCGTCTTCATCGGCGACCTCGACCCGCCGCCGCCTCTCGCGGGCGACGTGCAGCCCAAGTTCTGGAACCCCGGCCTCAAGTTCCATCCGTTGATGCGCCACCGCATCAACGCGAACTGGCGCATCTCCGCCGAGAACGGCTACGACGCAGGCCACATCTACGCCCATCGCAACTCCGCAATCGTCACCGAACTCAACATCCCTCTCCCCCTCGGCACCTTCTCTCCGAAGAAGGAGGGCGTGATCGTCTACGACGAAGAGGGGCCGAGCCCCAAGGGCGTCGTCAAACTCCAAGGCAAAGACGTCCAGGTCTGGTCGGCGGACGTCGAAGACCAAACCGTCGTGGCCGCCAACATCGACGACCCCGACAACCCGCCCGAAGAAGGCGCCGACATCGACGTGGGCCTCTTTATGCCTTGCGGCCTTGAGGTCGACTGGTTCCCGATGCCGGGCATGATTCACTTCGAGTGGTACGTGCCCATCGACGAGACCAGCCACATGTACATGATCACCCAATCCAAGTACTGCGAGACGGAAGAGGAGGAGCGCGCGTTCCACGAAGAGTGCGAGAACTGGCTCGGCCCTCTCGTCTGGAAGCAGCCTGACGGCCAGACCGACTACCCCGGCGACGGCCCGACGTGGGGCTTCAACAACTTCGACTCCTTCGGCAGAGAGCAGCTCGAACACGTCTACGCCAACGAGAATTGGTGGCAAGAGGAGCGCCTCTACCGCCCCGACTACATCATCGTCCGCTGGCGCATGCTGGTAGCCAAGCACATGCGCGGCATCCAGAAGCGCGGCGCCCTCAAGAACGGCAACTGGGCCAACACCAACGGCTGGTCGCCCGACGGCAACGGCTACTCCCCCCGGCGCGCTCCCGGCCACTGGTAGCCCCCGCCTTCGCCATGCCCATCGACCCGGCGAGGGCGCTCCTCGTCTGCCACCACAACAACCCCGGCGCGCGCGAACTCGCCGAGCGCCTCAAGTCTCTGCTCGGCTCCGGCGTGCCCGTCCGCTCCGCCGACGACGACGGCCTCTCGCCGCCCGCCGGCGCCCCCTCCGTCATCATCACCGTCGGCGGCGACGGCGCCATCCTCCGCGCCGCGCGCCTCGCCGCTCCGCTCGGCGTGCCGCTGCTTGGCGTCAACATGGGGCGCCTTGGCTTCCTCACCGAGGTCGAGGCGATGGACGCCGAACGCCTCGTCCCTCGCTACCTTACCGAGGACGGCTTCGCCCGCGTCGAGCGCCGCCCGATGGTGCGCGCCGTCCTCGACGGCGCTTCTCGCCAAAGCCCCCTTTCCTTCGACGCGCTCAACGAGGTGGTGGTTGGGCGCGGCTCCGCAGGCAGCGTCAGCCGCGTCAGCGTCGCCGTCGACGGCGTGCCGCTCACTACCTACGCCGCCGACGCCGTCATCGTCGCTACCGCCACCGGCTCCACCGCCTACTCCATGTCCGCCGGCGGCCCCATCCTCCACCCCGAATCGCCCGGCCTCATCCTCACCCCCGTCGCTCCTCATGGCGACCTCTCCGCTCCCCTCCTCCTGCCCCCCGGCAGCGTCGTGGAGATGCACGCCAAGAGCCAAGCCGCAACCTCCGTCGCCGCCGACGGCTTCCTCGATTTCCCTCTGCACCCGGGCAATGTCGTCCGCGCCCAGACCAGCGACCTCCACGCCGACTTCCTCCGCGCAGGCCCCCCAGCGTCCTTCTACGAGACCCTGGTCTACCGCCTGCGCCGGGGCTCCGACCAAACCCTGTCCGTCGCCCGGATGATCGCCGAGGCGGAGGCGCGCAGCCGTGGCTGAGCCTCACCGCGTGCTGGCGTCCGCCGAGCGTTACCGTGGCAGCCGCATCCGCGTGCGCGAAGACACGGTGGCCATCGCCGGGATCGAAGGCGTTCACTCCCGCGAGATCGTCGAGGCGCCCGACGCGGTGGCCATCGTCCCTATCGACGCGGAGGGCAACGTGCTGATGGTCGAGCAGTACCGCAACGCCGCGGGACGCGTGCTACTCGAACTGCCCGCGGGGGGCATCGACCCCGGCGAAACGCCGCAAGCGTGCGCCCAGCGCGAACTGCGCGAGGAGGCTGGCCACGCCGCCGCGTCGTGGACGAAACTCGGCGCCTTCTACACCGTCCCGGGCATCGCCAGCGAACTCATGCACGCCTTCCTCGCCGCCGACCTCACCGAAGACCCGCTGCCCGCCGACGTGGACGAAGACGTGGAGATGCGCCGAGTTCCGTGGAGCGACGCCCTCCGCATGGCCCGCAGCGGCGAACTGATGGACGGCAAGAGCATCGCCGCCCTCCTACTCGCCGAGCCGTTCGTCTCTCGTTGGTCCTGAGCGAACTCGAAGGGCGAACGCCCCTTCACGCCGCGCCGACGGCCTCCGCCACTGCTTGCGCCGCCCTGCGCGTGCCCCCGTCCGGCTGACCGTTGGCGCCTATGCGCAACGCCCCCGTTTCCAACGCGCGCCACACCGCGCGCCACACCGCTTCGCTTGCCTCCGCCTCTCCCAGGTAGTCCAACATCATCGCCGTCGCCAGTATCTGCGAGATGGGATTGGCGCGGTCTTGCCCCGCGATGTCGGGAGCGGAGCCGTGGATAGGCTCGAAGTAGGCGCGCCCGTCGCCCGCGTTGGCGGACGGGCACAGCCCGATGCCGCCCACCGTCCCGCCGCCCAGGTCGCTCAGCACGTCGCCCAAGAAGTTCTCCATCACTAGCACGTCGAACGTGCTAGGCCGCATCACCAGCGCCTGCGCCGCCGCATCGCCGTACAGATGCTGCTTCTCCACGTCCGGATACTCCTCCCCCACCTCGTCGAACACGCGGCGGAAGAATGCGTAGGACGCGAGCACGTTCGACTTGTCCACACAGGTAACCCGGCGCACGCCGTCGCTCGGCGCTCCGCTCCGCTTGCGCGCGAGGTCGAAGGCGAACCGTGCGACTCGCTCCGTCCCCGTCCGCGTAACCATCAGCGTGTCGGCCATCGCCTGCTCGTTGCCCACGCCCTTCCCGCGCGAAAGGTACAGCCCCTCCGTGTTCTCGCGGACAATCACGTAGTCCACGTCGCCCGGGCGCAACTTCAGCGCCGATTCGACGCCGGGGAGCAACTTGACAGGCCGCACGTTGGCGTACACGTCGAGCCCCGTGCGCAGCACGCCGCCCAACGACCCCGCCTCCGTCCCGTCCGGGCGGCGCACGTCCGGCAACCCCGTCGGGCCCTTCAACAGCGCGTCCGACTCTCTGACGGTTTGGAGCGACTGCTCGGAGAGGTTGCGGCCTTCGCGGCGGTAGAGGCCTGCGCCTCCTTCGAGGCGCTCCAACTCGACGCGGAATCCTCCCACGCGCGCCTGCGCCGCCTCCAACACCGCCAACGCTCCCGCCACAAGCTCCGGCCCGATGCCGTCACCCTCGATGAGCGCCACCCGATGCGTCCGCTGTCCGTCCGCCCTTGCCATTGGCGCCAAGTCTAGCACCGGAGGGAGCCACGCCCGTCCGTCCCGATGCTTATCGGAGCGTTAACATCGGGCGCCTACGGCGGGGGCGGGCCGCGCCTGCTACCATAGGAACGTTCCTATGGACGACCGCCAGCTGCGCGATATCGAGTCCGCCGCCGTAGAGTTCGCCTATGGCGCGGGTCAAATTCTCCTCGACCACTTCCGTAAGCCTCTGCGGGTCGAGTTCAAGGGGCGCGACAACCGCAACCCCGTAACCGACGCCGACTACGCCGCCGACGCCTACCTGCGCGAGGCCATCGCGCGGCGCTTCCCCGACCACGCCATCATCTCCGAGGAGACCGGCTCCACCGAGGCGGCGTCGGAGTTCACCTGGATCATCGATCCGCTGGACGGCACGACCAACTACCTGCACGGCCTGCCGGTGTTCGGCGTGATCATCACCGTCGTGGCGGGCGGCAGGCCTGTGGTGGCGGCCATCTTCACACCGTCCATCCGCGAGCCTGCGGGCGTGGTTACGCACGCGCGGGCTGGCGGAGGCGCGTTCGTAGGCGAAGAGCGCCTCGATCTGCGCGGGGAACTCGCGCCCGAAGCCGACCGCATGTTCGGCACTCTCCCGGTCTTCTTCCTGCGGATGTTCCGCTTCGAGAAGGCGGTGCGGCGCCGCCTGGGCGACATTCGCACCTCCGGCAGCACGGCCTACGAATCGGCGATGGCCGCGCAAGGCGTCTTCGACTACATCGTCTTCGACAACTCGCACATCTGGGACGTGGCGGCGGGGGTGCTGCTCGTTCAGGAAGCCGGCGGCGTGGTGATGTGCAAGCAGGGGCGCAACGCCAAGGCGTGGCTCCCGTTCGATCGGTTCATGGTTGAGGGCGCGGGCGATTCGCCAACCGCCGCTCAGCTCCGCGATTGGCGCGGCTCGCTCATTATGGGCGCGCCCCAGGCGGCGCCCTTCATCGCCGACGGGACCGTACACCGGCGTTACCGCGTGCGCCGCGCGTGGATGCGCTTGAAGCAGCGCCTGCCCAACCTCCCAAGCCGCCCGTCCCCCAACCCCGCGCCCTAACCCCACGCGTACCGTAAACAGCCCAGTAGGGACACGTTTTAAACCAGGCCCGACCCCCCCACACGCAGCGCGCCCCCCCCCCCC
>JAPPFU010000145.1:658-5019 GCA_028875085.1 Chloroflexota bacterium | reverse complement strand
GTGGCCGCTCTGCTCCGCGCCGAGGATGTTGCCCGCGCCGCGAATCTCGAGGTCGCGCATGGCGATACGGAATCCGGCGCCCAGTTCCGTGGCCGCCGCCACCGTCTGCAAGCGGCGCTGGGCGGTCTCGGTCAGGCGGCGCCCCGGTTGGACGAGCAGGTAGGCGTAGCCGCGCCGGTCGCGCCGCCCGATGCGCCCGCGCAACTGGTAGAGCTGGGCGAGGCCGAAGCGGTCGGCGCGGTCGACGATGAGCGTGTTGACCGTGGGGATGTCGAGGCCCGACTCGATGATGGTGGTGCAGACCAGCACGTCCGCCTCGCCCCCGCCGAACCGCTCCATCGCGTCGGCCAGGCGCTCCTCGTGCATCTGGCCGTGGCCGACGATGACGCGCGCCTCGGGCACGAGGTCGGCGACGCGCGCGGCGGCCATATCGATGGTGTTGACGCGGTTGTGGAGGTAGTAGACCTGGCCGCCGCGCTCAAGTTCGCGGCGGATGGCGTCCCGCACCAGGTCGTCCGACGTCTCCGCTAGGTAGGTCTTGATGGGCAGCCGCTCCTCCGGCGCGCTCTCGATGTTGGAGACGTCGCGCACGCCGGCCAGCGCCATGTGCAGCGTGCGGGGGATGGGCGTCGCCGTCATCGTCAGCAGATCGACCTCGCTCCGCATCTCCTTCAGCCGCTCCTTGTGGTTGACGCCGAAGCGGTGCTCCTCGTCCACCACGACGAGGCCCAGGTCTTGGAAGCCCACGTCCTTCTGGATGAGGCGGTGGGTGCCGATGACCACGTCCACCGCGCCGCGCTTGAGGGCGGTGACGACCTGTTCTTGCTCGGCGTGGGTGCGGAAGCGGCTGAGCAGTTCGACTCGGATAGGGTAGGGCTCGAGGCGCTCGGAGAAGGTGTCGTAGTGCTGCTGGGCGAGGATGGTGGTCGGCACGAGCACGGCCACCTGCTTGCCGTCCATCACGGTCTTGAAGGCTGCGCGCAGCGCGACCTCCGTCTTGCCGTAGCCCACGTCCCCGCACACCAGCCTGTCCATCGGCTTGTGCGCCTCCATGTCTTCCTTCACGTCGAGGATGGCGGCGTGTTGATCGGGCGTCTCCGTGTAAGGGAACGCGTCCTCCATCTCGCGCTGCCACGGCGAATCGGGCGGGTAGGCGTGGCCCTGGACGACTTCGCGGCGCGCGTGGATGGCGAGCAAATCCACCGCAAGGCGGCGCGTGGATTCGCGGGCGCGCGACACCGCGCGGCTCCACTCCTGCGTGCCGAGGCGCGTGAGCGACGGCGGCGAATCGCTGCCGCCCGCGTAGAGCGACACGCGGTCGAGGTGCTCCATCGGCACGTAGAGGCGGTCGCCCTCCGCGTACTCCAGCACCAGATACTCGCGGCCCGCGCCGCCGTTCTCCATCGGGCGCGTTCCCGCGAAGCGCGCCACGCCGTGGTCGACGTGCACCACCAACTGGCCGGGCGAAAGCTCCTCGACCAGCAGGCTATGGGAGGGGGCGGGGCTGCGGCGCGGACGCGCGGGGCGGCGCTTGACCGCGCCGAACAGGTCGGCGTCGCTGAGCAGCGTCAGCAGCACCGGCGCACCGTCGTCGACACTCTCGCGCAACCGCCAGCCGCCTGGCGCGGGAGCGTGGACGACCTCGACGCGGCCCGCCGAGGGCGGCTCCGCCGCCTCGCGCGATTCGCGGGCGACGACGCCGGTGTCGCGCAGCACCTCGTAGACGCGCTGCGAGTGCTGCGTGGCGATTGCGGCGGGGGATGCTCCGCGCGCACCCAGCGCCTCGGCCAAGCCGTCCAGCGAACCGCGAAAGGACGGGGGCGCGTCGAAGGGCAGCGCGACCGCGCCGCCAGCCTCCGCGCCGTGGTAGCGAGTGAGTTCCAGCGCGGGCAGGCGCTCCAGCCGGGCGCTGAGGGCGGGCCATTCGGCGTAGGAGAGCGGGAAGCCCGCAGGCAACTCGCCGCGCTCCTGCTTGTCGAGGCGCTGTTGGCTTGCCCCCGCCTCCCAGTGGGATGCGGCCTCGGCCACCTCGCCCGGCTCATCGATTACGACGAGCGGCGCGGAGCCGCCGGAAAGCGCCGCGAGGTGGTCGAGCAGTGTGTCGTGCTGGAAGAGGCCCGCAAAGAAGGAGGCGCTGTCGGTGGACAGCCCGGCCATCAGCTGGGCGAGGTCGTCCTGGACGCGGTCGCGCTCCGCCGTCCGCATCGCGGCGTAGTCGAGGGAGCGCAGCGTCTCCGCCAGGCGCTCCTCCTCCGCGAACGCGGGCAGCGCCTCCCATGCGGGCAGCACGCGGACGGCGTCGGCGGGTGCGGCGGAACGCTGCGTCGCGGGGTCGAACCGGCGGATGGAGTCGATGCGGTCGCCCCACAGGTCGAGGCGGGCGGGCAGTTCCATCCCAGGCGAGTAGACGTCCACTACGCCGCCGCGCCGCGCCACTTGGCCGGGCGCCTCGACGGACGGGACGACCTCGTATCCCATGCGCGTCCAGCGCTCCAGCGCGGTGCCGACGGCGAAGCGGTCGCCCGGCCGCAGCGTCTCCGTCAGGCGCGCAAGCAGGTCGGGGCTCAGCGTCTTCTGCATCAGCGCCAGCGCGGAGGCGACGATGAGCGGCGGGCGCTCGGCGGCGCCGTCCCGCAGCGCGCCGAGCGCGCTGATGCGCTGGTGCAGTGTGGACGGGTCGAGGGCGATGCGCTCGTAGGGGAGCGCGTCCGACTCGGGGAAGTGGCGGATGGGCGCGCCGGCGCCGCAGTAGACCTCGAGGTGGTCGGCCCACGCGCGCGCGTCCTCGGGGCGCGGACACAGCAGCAGCACGGGACGGCGCAGGTCGCTCCAGAGCGCGGCGGCGAGGTAGGGTTTGGCCGCGTCTGGCAGCACGGCGCGCGGGCGCGCCGATTCGCGGGCGGCATCCAGCAAGCCGCCGTAGGCGGGCACGCGTCGCAGCGCGGGAAGCAATCCTTGCAGGCTCATACGTCGTGGCGGCTGCGCAGCGCTCAGCGTCGCGGCTGCCGCCAACGCCAAAATAGCCGCTGCGCAGCGGCCTAGTTCTATTGTAGCCGATGCCCGGCGCCCCTCGGCGCGCCCCGCGCCTCTCTATAATCCCTTACGCTCGCCGCGCTTGTCCGATTGCCGCGAGCGAATCCCACGAGACGGAGGCTCCCCGTGAAGAGACTCTTTGCCCTGGCCGTGGTTGCCCTGGCGCCCGCATTGGCGGCGGCGGGTCGCGCCGATTCCAACGACGCCGACAGAGACGCCGCAGCCTCGGACCATATGACCGCCCAAGCGATGCTGACCGCCCACTACGTTGCGGCGGCGCGGCAGGCAGGAACGCCTGACACGGAGATCAACGCCGTCTTGGCGCAGGTCGCGTCCGAGACCATCATCTCCGAGTTCTGGATCACCGACGAGCAGGGCCGTGTCGTCTACACCAACATCGCGGGGACGGAGTTCGCCTTTCCCACCGACCCAGGCGCGGACAGCCAGGCCGCCCCGTTCGCGGCGCTGCTCACCGGTCAGTCGCGCGTAGTCGTCCAGGGCGTGAGGCCGCGCGAATTGGACGACAAGGAGTTCAAGTACGTCGGCGCGGCGGGTGTTGATCAGCCGCGCATCGTCCAGATTGGCATCGCGGGCGAGGCGCTGCGCGAATAGGAGTGGGGCTAGGAGCCGCGTGCGGTGAGGTGGCTCACGTCGAATTTCATCTTCTTCGCGAAGGACTCCGACGCGAGCTCGTCGATGCCCCAGCTGAACACCTTGGTCGGCTCGAGGATGAAGTACTCGCTGCCGTCCCAGATCTTGCCGGTGGCGACCGCCTTGCCGCGGACCTCGACGCCGTGGATGGCGCCGTCCTCGTCTCGCGTGTCCCACACGCAAGCGATCCACGGGTTGCGGTCGATGAGCTTGCGCTTGTAGGAGATGTCGAACTCGTAGCCGCCCACGACGATGTTGTCGCCGTCCATCCGCGTGATCATCGGCACCACGTGGGGGCGGCCGCCGGGTGTGGAGACGGCCAGACGGTAGAGCGGCGTGTTCTTGACGTAGTCCAGTTCGCGGGGCGTCAGCATCGGGCTCCTCCTTGACCGCCCAAGCCTAGCGTCAGAACACCAACTCGTCCAGCGTTACCTCGAACTCCAGGGTTACGGCGGCGCGCACCACCCGCAGCGTAACCGTATCGCCGACGCGGTAGCGGTACAGCATCAGGCGGCGCAGGTCGGTGTACTTGGCGATGGGCGCGGCGTCCACTGCGATGATGACGTCGCCCACCTCGACGCCCGCCGCCTGCGCCGGGCCGCCGTCCGCGAGGCCGGACACGAGCAAGCCGCTGTCGACGGAGAGGCTGCGTTCGGCGGTCACCACCGGGTCTACGT
>JAPPFU010000145.1:0-648 GCA_028875085.1 Chloroflexota bacterium | reverse complement strand
GTCTACGTCCTCGATGCTGACGCCGATGCGCGGCCAGATGACGCGCCCGTCCTCGATGATGCGCTGGGCCACGGGGATGACGGTCGTGGCCGCCACGGCGAAGCCGATGCCCTCCGCTTCCTGCCCGCTGGCCAGTTGGCCCCGGATGATGGCCGTGTTGATGCCCAGCACCTGCCCGTCCAGATTCAGCAGCGGCCCGCCGCTGTTCCCCGGATTGATCACCGCGTCCGTCTGGATGAGGTCGTGCAGCCGCACGCGGTCGCTTATCTGCAACGAGCGGTCTTTGGCGCTGATGACGCCGACCGTCACCGACCCTTCGAAGCCCAACGGATTGCCGATGGCGACGACCCACTCGCCCACGCGCGCCGCATCCGAGTCGCCGATGGTCGTAACCACCAGGCTATCGTCCACGAACTCGGAGGGGAGGCGCAGCACGGCCAAGTCGGTCGCGATGTCGCTGCCCACGACCTCCACGTCGACGGGCCGGCCGTCGCTGAACACCACGTCCACTTTCACCGCGTCCTCAATGACGTGGTGGTTGGTGATGATGTAGCCGCGCCGGTTGAAGACGACGCCGGAGCCGCGCGATATGCCCGTGCTCGTGCGCCCGGAGGCGTCGGTGGTCTCCAGCGTCGAGCGAACCAACAC
>JAPPFU010000248.1 GCA_028875085.1 Chloroflexota bacterium | reverse complement strand
TCTGTTCGTCCTCCATCTCCGCCCCTCGGACCTATATCGGTCCTTCTCTATCCCGTTGCTTGGGCTTGGGTCGCCCTGCGTCGTGGGGCTGGGCGACCCATTGAGCGCGTGTTTGCGGCGCGAAAGCGCCTTTACCGGCTAGCCTCCCAGTCGCGGATGAAGGCCTCGCGGTCGAAGGCCTCTTCCCAGTCGCGGATGCCCTCGATGCCGTAGGTGATGCCCGCCTCGTCCCACGCGCGGCGGATGCCCGGGTGGAACGACGACTGCGGGTTCCACGTGTGCGCCAGGCGCTCCTTCCACGTCTGCGAGATGAACGGGTAGTAGTCGTCCGCCAGGTCGATGTGCTCGGCGATGGAGCGGCCGATGTGATAGATGGCCGCCTCGCTCGACGCGGGGCTGGTCATGAAGTTCACCGTGATCGACCCGGTGCACCACTCCTCTTCAGCTCGCACCATGTCGTAGTCCACGTTCGCGGCGCGGCTCAGGTCGCCCCGGTACAGCTTCACCGCCGGCAGCAACCCGTTCGCCGTCCACGCAGGGTTATCTTCGCGCGCCTGCTCAATTACGTCCAGCGGCGTGTCCACGTTGAACAGCGAACCCGTGAGCGTCGCCACCTGGTTCACCGCGGCGGTGGCCGAGGAAAGCGGGTGTCCCGCGAAGATGATGCCGCTGCCGGTAACGTCCACATCGCGGTCTTGGAGCATCTCGGTGCCGGGCTTCGCTCCGCCGATGATCTCCTCAAACTGGCCGCGGAGGCCCGCCGCCTCCGTCAACAGGATGGCGACCGGCAGCACCGTGTTGCCCGGCTGCCCCATCAGCACGCGCTTGCCCACGAAGTCGTGAATCGAGCGGATCTCCGGGTCCAGCGTGTACCAGTTCATGCACGCCGCAGGGTAGGACATCCAGATGTTCTGCGGGCGCGGGTCGACCGTAAGGCCGCCCGTGAAGTTCATGTTCTGCGCCACGGCTTGCTGCGGCGTCAGCCCCAGCTGCTCCGCAACGTCCCACAGCGGCACGTGGTCCTCGTTCAACCGGAAGATCAACCCGGGGCTGTCCACGCCGTCCGCGTCGTACTCCTGGCGGTTACGGAGGATGAAGTCCATCGCCTCCTGCTCGGTCGCGTCCTGCGGCGTCAGTGTGATCCTGCCGCCCGTGCCGCGCTCGATCATCTCCCGCCAACCCTCGATGAATGGCGCGTAGAACGCCTGCCCCGCGAGCGTGCGGAAGCTGGCCATCGGGATTTCTTCCGGCCCCGTCATGCTGTCGCCGGGGGTCGGCGTCGGCGTGGCCGCCGGGCCCGGCATCGCGTCGGCCGTCGGCGTCGGCGTGGCCGCCGGCATCATCGCGTCGGGCGTCGGGGTCGCCGTGGGTCGAGGCGTCGGCGTCGGGTCCTCCCCGCCACACGCCGCCAAGGTCAGCGCAAACGCCGCCGTTATCGCTAGCAACGCTAGGATCCTTCTCATAGCTTCCTCCAATAACCTACGGCAACACTTGCTGCTGACCGCGTTCGCGGGATGCTAGCAGAACGATAATCGAGCCGTCAACAATAACCCTCGCAGACTCCCTCGTCTCTTTGACCCAAGGTAACGCCGCAGTCGTGTATCATCCGCGTGTCGCCGTTCATGGCGAAGGAACAACCCGGATGGCCGACACGCAGACCGTCGAGCAACAGGCCGCGCCGTTCAACACCGAACAGCGCTGTTCGCTCTTCTCTCAGGCCTCCGGCGACGACCCCATCGGCCAGGCGCGCACGCCCGTGCATCAGGTGTTCGTGGAGGCGCCCTTCCCGTGGGAGTTCGACTTCGCCCGCTCGCGCGGCGTACCGGGAGGCATCGCGGAGACGCTGGCGCAGGCGCGGGAGCGCGGGGTGGACGCGGCGGTTCTGGGCGCGGCGCCGGACGCGGAGTACTCGCGCGCGGGGCTGCGGCGCCTGTTCGTGTTCAGCCGCCCACAAGGTCTCTTCTCGCGGTTCGAAAAGCGTGACTACCTCGCCCCGGAGGACAGGCTCGGCGCCGTGCTGGAGGCGGTTCTAGCAGGGCCTGAGGAGGCGGCGCGCTTCGGCGCGTACCGCCAGCCTTCGGACGGCGTGCGCGAGCTGTTCGTGTGCACGCATGGCGTCCGCGACGCCTGCTGCGGCGCGTTCGGCTACCCGCTTTATCGCCGCCTGCGAGACGAGTACGCGAGCGATAGCCTGCGGGTCTGGCGCACGAGCCATACCGGAGGGCACCGCTTTGCCCCCACGCTGCTGGACTATCCCGACGGGCGCTACTGGGCGCACCTGGACGACGCGGCGTTGGACGCCCTTGTCCGGCGCGAGGGAAACCCCGGCGGCTTGGCTCGCCACTTCCGCGGTTGGGCAGGGCTTGGACGCTTGGAGCAGGTGGTGGACCGGGAGGTGTTCCTCCGCGAGGGGTGGGCGTGGCTCGACTACGCGAAACGCGGCGCGACGGAGGCGGGCGGCGCCCGGTACGACGAACCGGCGTGGCTGGACGCGGTGGAGGACGCGCGCGTGCGCATCGACTTCCGCTCGCCTGAGGGCGAGACGGGCGCGTACGTGGCCGACCTGGTGCACGACGGCGACGCGCCGTTCGGCGGCTGCGGCAAGCCGATGCGCTTCGAGCGTCAGTTCAAGGTGGTCAGGCTCGAGCGCGTTCCCGGCTAAGATTTCGGCTCGTACTCGTAGCGCTCGCCGCCGAGGTGTTTGCGGAGCGTGCGCACGTCCGCCGCGTTGGGGTCGGGCGGCAGCGCGCCGTGGACAGCCAGCGCCTCCTCGCTCTCCCATCCCTCGATGAGCACGAACCGGTCGGGGTTCTCGATGTCCTGGGACATGCGGAACTCGATGCATCCCGGCTCGGCGCGAACGCTGGGGCAGCGCTTGGCGTAGGCCGCCAGCATCTCCTCCCGCTTGCCGGGAAACGCCTCCAAGGTAACGATCAGCCGCACCGCCATAGGTTCGCCTCCCGCCGCCGGTCTACTTCTTCAGGAAGGCCGTGATGACCTCGTCGTGCTCGCCCGGGTGCTCCCACATCGGCCAGTGGGCGGCGTCCGCCATGCAGTAGTACTCCGCGCCGGGAATCAGGCTGGCGAAGTGCTCGCCCACGTCCGGCCCGGAGCCGGGGTTGTGCTCCGTCCAGAACACCATGGAGGGCACGGTGAGGCGCGCGCAGTCGGCCTCGGTGTAGCGCGGGTTGCGCTGGCGCGGGCCGTCGATGCCGTTCACGCGCCGCATAGAGGCGTTGATGGCCGGGTCGGTGTAGTACTTCAGGCGCAGGTCGACCATCTCGTCGGTGATGCGGTCGGGGTTTGCGACGAGCCACTCGAGGCGCTTGCGCACCGTCTCCTTGCTCGGATTGACGATCGCCTCGCGGGAGAGGTCGGCGAGGGCGCTGCCGCCGCCGGGGCGCTCCTCGAACTCGCGGTCGAACTTGATGAAGTAGGCGCCCGTGTCCAGCACCAGTTTGTGCGCACGCTCCGCGAAGTGCAGGCCGAACTCGAAGGCAATGTTCGCGCCCATCGACTCGCCCTTGATGTGCGCGCGCTCGTGCCCTTCCGCGTCCAGCAGATCGACGATCGCCTCGGCCTGGCGCAGCGTCGTCTCCTCCGGGTCGAAGGGCTCCTTGGTGGAGAAGCCGTGGTAGAGAGCGTCGATGGCGTAGACGTGGAAGTCCTTGGCCAGGTTCAGGACGTTGCGCGAGTAGGCTTCCGCGTACCCGCCGATTCCGTGCACGAGGATGAGGGGATCGCCTGACCCCGCCTCAATGATGCGCGTGTCGTAGCGCTTGCCCCTGATGATGCGGGTGGTGCTGCCCGCCAGCTCCACCCAGATGGAACGCCAGTGCGTTTCGGTGGCCATTCGCTTGCCTCCCGCCGAGTAATGGCGCCAGCATACCCGCCTCCGCCCGCCTGCGCTAATCCCGCGCGCGCCCCCTTGCTTGCGAGCGTACAATGCGCGCAGCCCGGCAGGGAAGGGGGAGCGTCATGCCTCACCCGAGCGTGCCCGAGTGGAGCGGCGAGGAGCTCGTCTACCTGAGCCCCGGCGCCGCGAACAACTACTTCGGTTACAAGATGCGCCACGAGCGCAACTGGGACGAACTCGACTTCGGTTTCCAGATGAGTGCCCGCGTCGCGCTCCAAGACGGCGAGCCCGCGCCGAGCGCCGTGTCCTACGCCAGCCCCGCCGCGGCGTCCGCCGCCGTGAAGGAGATGGGCGTCGAGCTGGGCGCGGACATGGTGGGCGTAACGCCGCTCGACCCCAAGTACGTCTACAAAGGCCACGACCTTCCCCACAGGTTCGCCATCGTCATCGCATGCGCGATGGACCTGGACGAGATACTACAGGTTCCGCGCATCGAATCGAACGCCGAGTACCTGCGCATCTATGACCGTTGCAGCAGCATCGCCGTCGAACTCGCCCGTTTGCTGCGAGAGCGCGGCTATCCCGCGCGCGCCCACACCGTCCGTCAAGAGGACGTGGCGATGATCCCGCTGGCGCAGGCCGCCGGGATCGGCGAGTTGGGCAAGCATGGCTCGCTCATCAATCGCGAGATGGGCTGCTCCTTCCGCCTCGCTGTCGTCACGACCGACCTGGAGATGGAGACGGACACGCAGCGTGACGACGGGATCGACGACTTCTGCTCCAAGTGTCAGATGTGCGTAACCTATTGCCCCGGCGACGCCATCAGCCACGAGAAGCAGGAGGTGCGCGGCGTGATGAAGTGGGTGGTGGACACGGAGAAGTGCACGCCCTACTTCTCCAGCCACTACGCTTGCGCCATCTGTTTGCGTGTCTGCCCGTGGAACGCCAAGGCGTTCGAGGGCAGGTTCATGAACTCCTTCAAGCGCAGCATCAACGAACTCAAGCAGGATTGGCCCGAGCGCAAGGCGCAACTCCAAGCCGACCTGCAAGAGGCATGGTCGCTGATGGCGCCGCCGGGAGAGACGGCGCCGTAGCGCGCAAACGCCCCGCGTTCATACCAGGGCAACCACGAGGGTTGCCCTGGTATGGCGTCTCCGGGCGCAGGCGCTCCTAGTCCTCTC
>JAPPFU010000107.1 GCA_028875085.1 Chloroflexota bacterium | reverse complement strand
GGCCATGGGCGTCTCGTACTTCACCATGTAGTCCTGCATGGCGAACTCGAGGGCGCGGCGGACGCCGAAGTCGCCGCAGCCGGGGCACCACTTGAAGTCGTACTCGGGGTTCTTCGCGCTCATACGTTCACCGCCTGCTTTGTGCCGGCGCGGAGCCGGTCTTTGACGCGCTGGGCGAGTTCGCCCGCCTTGAACGGCAGCCCTGTGTACTGCGTCAACGCCTCGGCCTTCACGCCAAGCGAACGCAGCACTCCAGCGAACTGCCCCTGGTAGTTCAGTTCCGGCACGAGCACCAACTCCTTCTCCCGCAACTCCTCCAACAGCGCCGGAGGCAGCGGGTTCAGGAACATGGTGTAGCGCCAGCCGATGTCGACGCCGTCGGCCTCCAGCAGCGCGTAGGCCTCCTCGCCCGAGCCTTTGGAGCCCCCCCAAGGCATCAGCACCGCTGAGGCGTCGGCGCGCTTGCTCTCGTAGGAGCCGTCGCTGAGCAGCGCGAGCTTGCCGAAGCGCCGCTCCGTCATGTGGATGTGGTAGCGGGGGAGGTGCGTCGTGTCGCCGTAGGGGTCGTGCTCCGACCCGTTGGCGACGTAGGCGCCGGGGCCGCCGGGGATGGGCATGGGCGAGAGGTCGGGCGCCTCGTAGCGCAGGTAGCCGTTGGAGCCGCCGTAGACGGAACGCCGCTCCGCCTTCACCGCGTCTAGGTCGGGCTTGCGGATGTTCTGCGCCCGCTCCGCCAGCGAGTGCTCGCTCAAGACGATGACCGGGCCTTGGTAGCGCTCGGCCCAGTTGAGCGCCGTAACGCCCGCGTGGAAGCACTCTTCAACAGAGCCCGGCGCGATGACCGGGAAGCGCGAGTCGCCATGCGCGGGGCTGAGCGCCTGCATCAGGTCGGACTGCTCCGTCTTGGTCGGCAGACCGGTGGCGGGGCCGCCACGCTGCACGTCGATCACCACGAGGGGAATCTCCGCCATCCACGCGAGGCCGAGGCCCTCGCCCATCAGCGTGAAGCCGGGGCCGGAGGTGGCGGTCATCGCCTTCTTGCCCGCGAAGCCCGCGCCGAGGATGGCGCCGATCGCCTCGATCTCGGAACTGGCCTGATAGGCGAACTTGCCATCGCCGACGAGGTTACGCTCCATGTAGAGCAGCACCGGCGTCGCGGGAGAGATGGGGTAGCCGACGTAGAAGGTGAGGCCGCCCGCGAGGGCGCCCATGCTGAGCGCGTCGTTCCCTTTGATGAACGACTGCTGGTAGTCCGGCTTGTCCGGCTCGCCCAGGTCGGCGATAGCGTCGGTCTCCGCCATCTGCGCGATGCCCAGGTCGAGGCCCATGTGGTTCGCGGCGATGATCTTCTCCCGCCCCGCGAAACGCGCGGAGACGAACTGCTTGAAGTAGTCGAGGGGCATGTTGATGAGCTTGGACAGAGCGCCCATCACGACCATGTTGGCCGCGCGCGACTCCCCCGTCTGCTTCGCTAGTTCGTCGAAGGGGATGACGATGGTGCGCTCGCCCGCCGCCGCGTCGGGAGTAACGGAGGGGTCGAGGAGGATGACGCCGCCCTCGCGCACGTCGCCCCGGTGCTCCTGGTAGGCGTAGTCGTTGAAGGCGACGAGGATGTCCACCGCGTCGCCCGGACTCTTGACGGGGCTGCGGGCCACGCGGGCCTGCGTCCACGTCGGCCCTCCGAGAATCTGCGAGGGGAAGGTGGCGAAGGTAAGGGCGTGGTAGCCAACGGCAGTGGCCGCGCGGGCCACGAACTCGGCGGCGGTAACCACGCCCTGCCCACCCTCTCCGGCGAAGCGGACAACGAACTCGGTCTGGCCGGCCATGTGGTGAATCCTCCACCGGTGGCCCGACGGGGCTGTGGGTGAGCCGCGGGCCGTTGTGTCGGCAAACAGGGGCGGCGGGGCCACGCCCCCTGCGCCAAACCCTAGCCTATGCGCGCCGGGCGGGAGTGTCAAACGGCCATTCACGCTAAACGCGCCCGATGACGGTGCGTGTCCAGACCACTCCGCCGCCGCGCGGATGAACGGAATGGCGCGGCACGGGCGCGCCGGGCGACGGAAAGCGCCGCCGAAGCAGGTCGGTCATGGCGCGCTCGCCGCGAATGCACCTGGGTTTGACAGGCAAGCCGCCGGGTGGCTATGATAGGAGCAGGCTCAGGAGAAGGGCGGCAGCGGCGGGGAGCATGCCGCGGCCGTCGGCGGCATCGGGCGCGGACGCCTTCCCGCTCGGCATCACGCCATCGCAATCCGCACGCTGCGGTCTGCTTGGAAAGCCGCGCCTGGAACCGTAAGCGGCCGCCGCAACTTTATGGAGAAGGCGATGGTTGACCAGCAGGAAGAGGTTGAGCTGAAGCGGGGGCTGCGCGGGGTGTACCTCGACACCACCGCGTCGAGCAACGTCATCGGCGACGTTGGCCGCCTTATCTATCGCGGCTACGACATCCACGACCTCGCCGAACACTCCACCTTCGAAGAGTCGGTCTTCCTCCTGCTGCACGGCCATCTACCCACCCAAGGCGAGTTGGCCGCCTTCAACGCCCAACTCAAGACGGCGGGCGCCCTGCCCGCGCCGCTGCTCGACATCATCGACCGCATCAAGCACGCCCACCCAATGGACGTGCTCCGCACCGCCATATCGGCGCTGTCGGCGTTCGTGCCGGACGCGGACGACGCATCGCACGAGGCGGCGCTGCGCAAAGGCGTAGAACTCACCGCCCAAGCGACGACCATCGTCGCCGCGCACCACCGCATCCGCACCGGTCAGCCCGTCCTCGACCCCGACCCCTCCCTCAACCACGCAGGCAACTTCCTCTACATGCTGCTCGGCGAGCGGCCCGACGAGGACACGACGCGGTTGATGGACAAGGACTTCATCGTCCACCTCGACCACGGGGCGAACGCGTCGTCGTTCGCGGCGCGCGTAACGGCGAGCACGCTGGCCGACCTGCATTGCTGCGTCGCGTCAGGCATCGCCACGCTGAAGGGGCCGCTGCACGGCGGCGCCGCCGAGGGCGTGATGAAGATGGCCCTCGAGATCGGCGAAGAGTCCAATGTCGACGCCTACCTAGAGCAGAAGCGCGCCAACCGCGAGCGCATCATGGGCTTCGGCCACGCCGTCTACAAGGCGGAAGACCCGCGCGCGCGCCACCTGCGCGAAGGCTCGCGCCTCCTCGCCGAGAAGTCGGGCGACCCCAAGTGGTTCCGCATCCTGAGCAAGGTGGAAGAGCGCATGGCGCCCTACGCCGAGCGCGGCATCTGCGTCAACGTGGACTTCTGGTCCGGCTCGGTCTACTACCTGCTCGGCATCCCCGAAGACCTCTTCGTCTCCATCTTCGCCCTCGCCCGTATCCCGGGCTACGTCGCCCAGATACTCGAACAGCAAGACCGCAACATCCTGATCCGACCGCTCATGCAATACGTCGGCCCGGTGGACCTGGCATACACGCCCATCGAGCAGCGGGGCTGAGCGCATCACCGACACGGGGAGGCGATATGGCGACGACGCAGCAGGAGACGCGGGACGCCGGCGTGCAGCAAGCGGAGGCCTGCGCGCCGGGCCACGGCCACCACTGGCTCATCGAGAGTCCCAACGGCCCGACCAGCATGGGCGTCTGCCGCATCTGCGGCGCCGAGCGCGAGTTCAAGAACTCCGTCCAGATCACCAGTTGGGAGTCGGACGGCAGCCACGCCTCCCGCAACCAAGCCCTCGCTGGATCGTAGCGCCCCTGGCGCATAAGGCGGGCGCACTGCGCTTAACGTCGTAGGGACAGGTTTGAAACCTGTCCCTACGAGCAATGCCTATGCGGGAATCCCTCGTTACGCGCCGAACCCTTTTCGCAGGAATGGCGAGAGGGGGATCAGCCTATGGCAGGCCGCCGCGCTTGCGGCGCCGCGCCATCACCTCGTCCCAGTCCTCGGACGCCATCAGGTCGGCCCAGAAGGCGTACATGCCGAACTGGTTCTGCTCGCCCATGCGGAAGACGATCTTGCCTGGCAAGTCGGGGTGGTCTTCCATGTGGTGCATGCCCATCTGGTAGTTATAGGGCTGGCGGGAGGCGATGACGCCCTTGCTCGCCTTGGCGGCGTAGTTCCAGTTCTCCATGTCGTCCTGCTCCGTCATCCCCGCCGGGCCGGAGTAGCGCAGGGAGTAGTGGCGCAGCAGGTCCTTCACCTCTTGCGGCGCGTTGGCGTCCACCAGGAACCAGCTCCAGAACTCGGAGGTCATCGCGTCGCCGCCCGGGTGCAGCATGAAGATGCGGCGCGGCTGGCGGCACCAGAAGGAGAAGTTGGGGAAGGCGTTGCCGCCGCTGCCCAGAACGCGCGCGCGGTCGCCGTAGTTCTTCTTGCGCTCGTTGTAGCAGTGCTCCGCCCACTCCGCCGCGACCTTGTTGTTCTGGAGCGAGGGCGTCCACGGCACGTCGCCCAGTTGGAGCGCGCCCATCATCGTGTGGCCGTTCTCCATCAGCGAGTTGAACATGAGCGACTGGCCGATCTCCGTGTCGCGGCGCCCTTTGCCGCCCGACGGGCCGATGCCGACGAGGTCGACGGAGCGGTGGCTGACGTTGTGGTAGCCGTCGCCCGCGCGGTTCTCGGCGGCGGACTTCCAGTTGGTCGGCGTTATCCACTTCTGCACGCCGGAATAGACCTCGGAGCCGCCGGGGGAACCGTCGCGCCCATCGAGCAGGTCGTCGAGGTAGAAGAGCATGTCGCCCATGAACTCCTCGAAGGCGGGCGCGGTCTTGTCCCACGTCGCCCAGATGGAGCCTTTGTAGTTGGCCATCTGCGCCACTTCCACCAGGCCCCACTCGTCCTTCTTGAGTTCGGAGTGGTACGCCTCCTTGAAGTACGGCACACCCACCAGAGACCCGTTCAGCGCGTACGACCACCCGTGGTACGGGCAGGTGAACACCGGCGTGTTCCCCTCGTCGTACCGGCACACCTTCATCCCACGGTGCATGCACGAGTTCAGGAAGACGTGGATCTCGCCCTGGCGGTCGCGGGTCATGATGACCGACTCCTCGCCCATACGGGAGACGAAGTAGTCGCCGGGCTTCTGGACCTGCGACTCGTGGCCGATGAAGAGCCAG
>JAPPFU010000266.1 GCA_028875085.1 Chloroflexota bacterium | reverse complement strand
GTAGGGCATATCGTGTCCCATCAGCGAGGTGTCGTAGGTGAAGCCGCGCTCCTTGAGCAGGTCGAGCGTGTGCGCGCCCAGGTCGGCTGAGGGGGCGCGGAAGCCCTTGGGCGCCTCGCCCGCCAGGTCGGTCAGCACGGATACGGAGCGGTCGAGGATGTCGGTCTCTTCCTCGAGGGTGAGGCCGGGGGGCGGTTCGTGGAGCCAGCCGTGAGCACCGACCTCGTGGCCGCGCTCGGCGATGTCGCGCACCATGTCGGGGTGGGTCTGCGCAACCTGGCCGGGGATGAAGAAGGTGGCGGGCACGCCGTGCTTGTCGAGCAGGTCAAGGATGCGCGGGGTGGCGACGGCAGGGCCGTATTCGGCGAGGGAGAGCGCCGAGGGGCGGTTCCAGAGCGCGGCGTTGCGCCGCACCCATGAGGTGACGCCGTCGATGTCGAAGGTGAGGAATACGGTGCATTGGGTGTCGCCGGGCCAGATGCCGCTCATCGGACGCTCCTCCTCGCGCAACGCGCGGGCGCAAGCGTACACCAAGGGTGGGCTAGAGCGCTCCCAACCAGTGCGCGAGGGCGCAGGGGCGTAGTACGCTTGGGGCGGAAGGAGACCGCGCGCTTATGGCTACGCAGCAGACCGCCCCCGCCGCCTACCTCGACGCGCTCGCCGAGTACGTCGCGGAGACGGGCTACGACCAAATCCCCGAGCCGGTGCGCCACCAGGCACGGTACGTACTGCTGGACACGGCGGGCGCCATCGTGAGCGGTAGCGCGGAGCCGGAGAACGCCGCCCTCACCGCGTCGATGGCGTCGAGCGGCGGCGCGGCCACGATCCTCGGCGGCGATTTCCCGCACGCCGCGCCCTCGGACGCGGCGCTGGTGAACGGGACGGCAGGGACGGCGATGGAGCAGGACGAGGGGCATCCGCCGGTAGGCCATCCGGCCATCTACACCATCCCCGCGCTGCTGGCGCTGGGAGAGGAGGCGCGGGCGGACGGGCAGCGCGTGCTCGGGGCGCTCGTGCTGGCCTACGAGGCGTACGTGCGGCTGGGGCGCTCGATACGCTTCGCGCCGGGCTTGCACACGCACGGGTCGATAGCGACGGTGACGGCGGCCATCGCGGCGGCGCGGCTGCTGGGGTTCGACGCGCGGACGCTGCGGGAGGCGGTGAGCATCGCCGCGTGCCTGAGCGCCGCGACGCCCTTCTCGACGGCCAACGAGGGGGCGACGGTGCGCAACGTCTACGCGGGGCTGGCCGCACGCACCGGGCTGCTAGCGGCGCGGCTGGCGGCGGACGGCTTCAGCGGCCCGGCGGACGGGCTGCGTCTGGTGTACGGCTCGCTGCTCGGCTCGGGGGTGGACGGGGAGCGGGTGGTTCACCGGTTGGGGGAGGATTTCGAGATAGCGACGAATTATTTCAAACTGCACGCGGCTTGCCGCTACACGCACGCGCCGCTGGACGCGCTGGAGCGCGCGCTCGGCGGTGAGGCGATTGGGCCGGACGACGTGGCCGCCGTCAGCGTGGTGGGCAACGCCAACGCGGCGATGTGCGACCGCGCCGACCCGCAGAACATGCTTGCGGCCAAGTTCTCCGTCCCGTTTGCCATCGCCACGGCAATCGCGCACGGGCACACCAAGCCGGACGCCTTCCGCCAAGCGGCGGTGGACGACCCTATCGTCCGGGCGCTGGCCCAACGCGTCAGCGTGGTCGAAGACCCCGCCTACACGACCCGCTTCCCCGCGGAACAGGCGGCGGACGTGGAGGTGCGGTTGGCCTCAGGGCGCGTGCTCACGGGGAGCGTTACGAACCCGCGCGGGGCGGAGCGCGACCCGGTGTCTTACGCGGAGGTGGAGGCAAAGTTCGCGTTGCTGACCGCCGGCGCGTTCGGCGAACGCACCATGGAGGCGCAGCGCCTGCTGCTCAGTGTCGACGCGCTGTCCGACCTGCGCCAACTCACGGACGGATTGCGGGGCCTGGCGCAGTAGGCGAGGCGGGCGACCAGCCGGTCGCCTCTACGGAGCGTGGATGCCCTGCGCGTTCTACGGCTCGAAGCGGTAGACCACCGGCAGCTTCGCGGGGTCGGTTACGCTTGCGTCGGCGTGGTGGTAGATGTTCTGAAGGCCCTGCGCGCAGTCGCCGAAATCGTCGCACCGGAGCACGCCGGTGAGGCCGTGGAAGCCGTCCAACTGCCGACCATCGAACTGCGTGCCGTCGTTGGACACCTGGCGGATAGCCTCCCGAATATCGGCGCGGCTTACGCGCAGCGTCCCCTCCTCGTCGATGCCGAGGGCGCGGGTGAAGAAGTTGCCGTCGTCGCGCGTGGCGGCGCGCTGGATGGCGGTGAGCAGCAGCGTGGTGGCGTCGTAGGCGTGCGCCCAGTAGGGAGTGGTGGGCGGACCGCCGAAGCCGGCCTCGTAGGCGGCCAACACGTCGCCCGAGGTCTTACCGGTGGCTTGGTTGAAGTTTCCGCGGAGGTCCGACTCCGGCCCGGCGAAGTAGACGCCCTCCGTCTCCGGCAGGGCAAGGAACTCGGATACGAGGATGGCGGAGCCTCCGATGAACTGCGCGTCCTCGAGGCCGTCGAACTCCCGCGCTTGACGGATGAAGTGCGAAGCCTCCGCGCGGAAGAGGGGGAAGAAGACGCCCTCCGGCTCCGCGGCGGCAAACTGGGCTAGCGCCGCCGTCATATCGGCATCTCCCTTGGCGATTACGGCGGTGGCGGGAACCTCACCGCCAAGGGCGCGGAAGGCGTCCGCGAAGGCGCTGACCAGAGCGCTGGTGTAGGGGTCGCCGTCGTGGATAGCCGTCATGCGCCGCAGGCCCAGTTCGTTGTAGGCAAAGCCCGCAACCGCGCGCGCCTGGTAGAGGTCGTTGTTGGAGACGCGGAAGTAGGCGGCGTGGTAGTCGGAGGCCGCGTTGCCCGCGAGGTCGGAGGTCAGCGCAGGGGAGGTGTTGGAGGGGGAGATCATCACCAGCCCCGCCTCGGTGAGCAGGGGCGAAGCGGCCACGGCAGCGGCGGAGCACGACGTGCCGATGACGCCGAGCACGTGCGCGTCGGCGATGACCTGCCGCGCGCTTGCGGCCCCGCCCTCGGGCGAGCACATGCTGTCTATCGTTTCGCCCAACTCGATCTCGTGGCCGTGCACGCGGTTGAAGTCGTCGACGGCCATCCGGATGCTGTGGCGCAACGGGTCGCCGAGTGAGGATGCGCCGGTGATGGAGAGCAAGGAGCGTATGCGCACTGGCTCGTCGGGGCCGATGGTCACCGTGCCGAGGCTGTCGTCTCCGCCGCCACCGCCGCACGCGGCGAGCGCCACTGCCAAGCCCGCCAGCAGCGCGAGCGCCCACCGCCCAAGTCCACGCCTTGCCATCGCATCAACCTCCGCGCCGTCGTGCGCATCGCACCGGCCAGCCCCATCTTACACGCGCCGCCGCGCCGGATATGCGTATCCGGCCGCCTCGGCTGTAACCGAAGCGAGATTTCCGCTCCCCGCTTTCGGAGACATCTGCGTAACTACGCTGTCTCTCCACCCCACACCCCAAAGAAGATAAAAAAATCTCTTGTGGGGGATACCCCCACGCCCCCAGCCGAGGGGCTGGCCGCCCCTCGGCGCGCCCTGCCGGGGGACAGGTTTGAAATCTGTCCCTAAGGAAGATGACGAAGAGGGCGACCTGTCGGTCGCCCCTACGGAGAGTCTCCCCTGCGGGAACTCGGGGGGCGCCCGCCCGCTACAATAGGACGCGGCGCCGACCCGCGCCCCGAGACCGCCCTATGGACACCTTCCTCGCAGACCTGCGAGCCGCCCGCCTCGACGGCCCGTCCGCCGTCGCCATCGGCGTCTTCGACGGCGTGCACCTCGGCCACCGGCGCGTTCTCGGCGCGCTGCGCGACGACGCCCGCGAGCGCGGCCTGCGCAGTGTCGCCGTTACCTTCGCCAATCACCCGCTCACTGTCCTGCGCCCGGAGGCTCGCGTCGTCTTGCTCACCCAGCCCGCCGAGCGCGTCGAACTGCTCCGCGCCTGCGGCGTCGACGCCGTCGTTCCCTTGACCTTCACTCGCGAACTCTCCGAGTGGAGCGCCGAGCGCTTCGTCGCCGCCCTCGCCCAGGAGGCCGACATGCGCCATATGGTCATTGGCCCCGACTTCGCCCTTGGACGCGGACGGGAGGGCGACGCGGAGCACCTCTCGATGCTCGGCGAGCGCTACGGCTACAGCCTCCGCGTGGTCGAACCCCTCCGCTCCGGCGAGCGCCAAGCGAGCAGCTCCGCTGTCCGCCAATGTCTTGCCGCCGGCGACGTAGCGGGCGCCGCCGCCGTGCTGGGCCGTCCGTTCGGGTTCGCCGCCCCCATCGTCGAGGGCGAGGGGCGCGGCGCCTCCGTGCTCGGCTATCCCACCTGCAATTTCGGCGTCTCCCCCGCGCAGGCCGTCCCGGCGGACGGCGTGTACGCGGGCGCGGTGGAGGTGGACGGGCGCCGCTGGGACGCCGCCGTCAGCGTGGGCGCCAAGCCCACCTTCCACGAAGACGGCCCGCGCGTCGTCGAGGCGTTCCTGCTCGGCTTCGAGGGCGACCTGTACGGGCGCCACGCGCGCCTCGAGTTCGCCGCGCGCCTGCGCGGGCAGGAGCGCTTCGAGAGCGCCGACGCCCTCATCGCCCAGATCGACCGAGACGTTGAGGCCGCCCGCCGCATCCTCGCAGCGCCGCCCGCTCCCGCCCCGGAGCCGGAGGCCGTCTAGCGATGCCCGCCGCGCGCAAGCCAACCCCCGTCGAGCTCGACCGCATCCTCAACCGGGGCGTGGCGGAGGTCATCCCGCGCCAGGAGTTCATCGACCGACTGAACGACGGACGCCCGCTGCGCCTCAAGATGGGCTTCGATCCGAGCGCGCCCGACCTTCACCTCGGCCACGTCGTCGGCCTGCGCAAGTTGCGCCAGCTCCAAGACCTCGGCCATACCGTCGTCGTCATCGTCGGCGACTGGACAGCGCGCATCGGCGACCCCTCCGGGCGCTCCGAGACGCGCCCGATGCTCACCGCCGACGAGGTGCAGCGCAACGCCGACACCTACATGCGCCAGTTCTTCTCCGTCGTCGACCGCTCCCGCTCCGAGGTGCGCTGGCAGAGCGAGTGGTTCGACCCCTTCGACCTCGCCGCTGTCA
>JAPPFU010000121.1 GCA_028875085.1 Chloroflexota bacterium | reverse complement strand
CGACGTGGACGCGTGGGAGGAGATCGCCACCAACGTGCTGGGGATGGAGGCGATCGAGCACGCGGAGGACGGGACGGTGTACCTGCGGATGGACGAGCACCATCACCGCGTGGCGCTCGCGCCGTCGGACGCCGACGACATGCTCTACGTGGGCTGGCAGACGCCCAACCGCGAGCAGTACGAAGAGGTGAAGGCGAAGTTGCTGGCGGCGGGCGTGGAGTACTCCCAGGCCACGCCGGAAGAACTGGCCAACCGCCACGTCTCCGACATGGTGAAGTTCGACGTGAGCGGCCTGAACATGGAGGTCTACGTCGGCCCGCACGTGCTCTTCGAGCAGCCCTTCCGGCCAGGCCGCCCCATCACCGGCTTCAAGACGGGCGAACTGGGGCTCGGCCACGTGGGGCTGGCGCCGGAGCGGGCGGAGGACTTCGAGCGGGTGACGCAGATCCTCACCGAGTGCCTCGGCTTCAAGCCGAGCGACGCGGGCGCGGACGGCGTCGACCGCTTCTTCCACTGCAACCCGCGCGAGCACACGGCGGTGGTGTCCAACCGCCCGTCGGCCAAGCACATCGGCCACTTTATGATCGAGTTGAACTCGATCGACGACGTGGGCCGCGCCTACGACATCGCGGACGAGCAAGGCGTGTGGATAACCCAGCGCCTGGGGCGCCACACCAACGACCACATGATCTCCTTCTACATGGAGACTCCCAGCGGCTTCGGCGTGGAGTACGGCTGGGGCGGCCGGACGGTGGACGACGCCAACTGGCAGGTTACGAAGCACGACCGCTTCTCGATGTGGGGGCACCGCCGCCCGGACAAGCCGGAGACGGAGGAGGAGCGCCAGGCGGTGCGCAAGTTCCTCGCCTCGCCGAACGCACCGCCCGCGCCCGCGTCGCGGTAGGCGCGGCGCGCCATACGCTATTGCGTTGTAGGGACAGGTTTGAAACCTGTCCCTACGTGCGAAGGGTGTAGCGAAGGCTAGTCCAGGCGGTAGCACTCGGCGGCTGTGCCTCCGAGGAAGCGGCGCAGTTGGGCGTCGCTTGCCGGGCCGACTGCCTCGATGGCCGCCGCGAGCGCCTCGTCGTAGGAGGATGCCTGGGCGCTCGCGGGCCAGTCGCTGCCGAACATCAGGCGCTCGAACCCGAACAGCCGCACCAGCGGCGCGGTGAAGGAGCGCAGGCGCGCGGTTTGGGCGCGCACGCTCACGTCCGGCGTCAGAAGGCCGGACACTTTGCACCAGACGTTGGGGCAGGCCGCCGCCGCGCGCATCATCGTGCCCCACGGCTCCGTCTGCCCCAAGTCGACGCGCGGGCTCGCCATATGCTCGATGACGAACCGCAGGCGCGGATAGCGCGCGGCCAGCTCCGGCAGCCGGCGCAAGTGGCGCGTTGAGACGGCCAGGTCGAGCGTTAACTCGCGCTCCTCGAGAGCGCGCAGAGCGGGCTGCGCGTCGTCACGTAGGAGCCAGTCGTTGGCGGCCTCGCGCTCCGCGTCGCAGCGGACGCCCATGAACTTGGGACGGCGCGCAAGGCGCTCGAGTCGGACGAGCGCGGCAGGCGCGGCGAGGTCGAGCCACGCCACGACGCCCGCAACGAACGGCGCAGCCTCCGCGACCTCCAACAGCCGGTCGTCCTTCTCGTCCGGCGGATGCGTCTGGACGACAACGGCGCGCTCGACGCCGCTTGCCTCCAGCAGCGGGGCGAGATGCTTAGGGAGGAATGGCTCGTCCGGTTCGGGCGCGCCGCCGGGGGGTTGGGTGAAGGAGCAGTGTGCGTCTACCGCGCCGGGCGGGATTTGCACGCTCATGGCGCCCTACCCTGCCGCCGCGGCCTGCGACTCGCGCTGCCGATGCCCCAGGGCGCGTATCTTGGGGTTGGCGGCGGCGAACGCGACAGCGATGAAGGAGACGATGAAGCCGCCGATAGCAAGCGCCATCGGCACGCCGATGAACTCGGCGAGGACGCCCGCTTGCAGGCCGGACAGCGGCAGCATCGCGTAGGTGATGCCGAACACGCCCATCACGCGCCCGCGCATCCGGTCGGGCGTCGCCATCATCAGCGAACTCATGATGGTCACCATGTAGGCCGATTGGGTTACGCCCATCGCTAGCACGAGAACCAGCGCCAGCGGATAGGAGCCGACCCACTCCGCCGTGAGCGCGAACGCGGCGACGAGCAGTCCGTAGAGCGTAGCGCCGCCGATGATCATCGCGGCAGGGGCGCGCACGCGGCGGCGGGTGCCGACGATGAGCGTTACGCTCAACGCGCCCGCGCCCCCAGCGGCGAGCAGCCAGCCTTGGAGGTCGCGCCCGACGCCCAGCACGTCGGACGCGATGGCGGGCATGAGGATGAGGTGCGCGCCGCCGAAGAAGGCGTTGGCGAAAGACATCAAGATGAGGAACAGGACGATGGAATCGGCGCGGATGAAGCGCAAACCCTCGGCGAGCGCTTGCATGCCGGAAGACCCAGCGCCCGTTTGGTTATCGCCACCAGGGATGCGGAGGCGCGTCAGCGCCAGCGCCATTACGAAAAAGCCGGCGGCGGCGAAGTAGAAGCCCGCCGCCAGGCCCAGCGTCTCGTCGCCACCCACGTTGGCCACGATCAGACCCGCGACGCCAGGCCCGACCATCCGCGTCCCCTGCCATATCACCGACTGGAAGGCGACAGCGCTGGTGAGCGCCTCGCGCGCCACCAGGCGCGGATAGAGCGATTGGCGCGCCGGGTTATCGAAAGCGAACACCGCGCCGCTGACGAACGACACCGCGACGACGTGCCACGGCTCGACGCGGCCCGCGAAGGTGAGCGCGCCCAGCAGCCCCATGACGATGGCGTTCATCGTCTGCGTCGCCAGGAGCAAGCGGCGGCGGTCTATCCTGTCCGCCACCACGCCGCCGTAGAGGTTGAGGAAGATGGAGGGGACGGCGGAGGCGGCGCCGGTCAGCCCGATGAACGCGGCGGAGCCGGTGAGGTGGTGGACGAGATTGAACTGAGAGAAGAGGAAGACTTGGTAGCCGAGGATGGACGCAAGGCTGCCGCCCCAGTAGACGCGGTAGGCGGGGTAGTTGAAGGCGGGAGGAAGGCGGAGACGCCTGGCGGGCGCCGCAGTATGGGTATCGTGCGCCATAGGCTAGGTTGCAATTATGGAGCGCGGCGGCGCGCCTGGCAACGGGCGGCGCCCGCCGCCGGAGCGCGCCGGGCACAATTAGGTCGCGCGAATCGGGGCGGCGCGAGGGCGTTCATGGCAGATTTGCGGCGGAATTTGCGGTAAGGGTTTACAAACGGCGCGGCCTTGTGATATCCATTGGAGCTAGAAACTGACCGCGAACGGCGCGCAAGAACGCGCTGTTCCGAAGGAAAAAGGAGGTCACCTCTATGCCCGAGTTTCAGAGGCTTACGCTCGGCGAAGCGCAGTTGCAAAGCGGGACGGGCAAGCGCGCGCAGCTCATTCGCCAGTACGTGGAGTACGTCGAGCAGGTGGAGATGGGCCAGGCTGGGAAGCTGACCCCCGACCCGGGCGAGTCGGTCACCGCCGTGGGCCCCCCCCACACCCCCCCCCCCCCCGAACAAGGCAGGGAGTTTGTGGTTAGGCGCACCAAAGACGACACGGTCATCTTCTGGCTGGACTCCGGAGAGCCCCGCCGCCGGCGTCGGCGCCGCACCAGCGAAGAGATCGCCGCAGCTGCCCAGTAGATTCCGCCCGTCATAGGCGGACGCTACAATGCAGTCGATGCGCCCGCCTGACCGTCCCGTAGACCAGGCCTCGCCTGCCCACGCGGATAACGCGGTCAGCGCGGGCGTAGCCGTGCCTCCGAACCGCGCCCCCGGCTCCCGCTCCCTGCTTTGGGCCATCGTGCTTGGCCACGCCGTCAAGCATGTCTTTGCCTCCGGTTTCTTCATCCTGTTGCCTGAGATCAAGGCATCGCTCGCCCTCTCCAACACGGGCTTGGGCGCGTTTTCCACCGTCCGCTCGATCGCCGGCGGCGTCTCCAACGTGCCCTCCGGCTTCTTCGCCGAGCGCTACACCAAGCATTTCTCGCCAATGTTGGCGGGAGTCCTGGTGTTCATCGGCGTCTTCCAGTTCGCGCTGGCGCGCTCCGTCAATATCGTCGACGCCACCATCTACGCATCGCTCACGTCGATGCTGTTCACCGCGTACCACCCGCCCGCGCTGGGCGTGCTGTCCCGCGTCTACTACGACCGCCGTGGACTCGCCATATCGCTACACGGCACGGGCGCCAGCATCGGCGAGACGCTAGGGCCGCTGCTGGCCGGGGCGCTGCTAATCGTGATGTCATGGCGGACGGTGTTGGAGGTGGGATTCATCCCGCTGGCGGTTACGGCGCTCGTGCTTTGGCTGCTGACGCGCAGGTTCCGGATGGAATCGGGCAGCAGCACGGTGGCCGACTACGTGCGTGGTTTCGCGGGGTTGGCGGCGTCGCCCCAGATGCTGCTGGTGCTCGCGACGGCGGGCGCGTTCGCGGCGGCGCAATCGGCCATCTTCACCTTCTTACCCGTCTACGTGCGTGAAGACCTGGGCAAGTCCACCTTCACCGTGGGGGTGTACGTTACGCTAGCGCAGGCGGTGGGCATCGGCGCGCAGCCGCTGATGGGCTACCTGCTGGACAAAATCGGGCGCTGGACGGTGATCGTGCCCGCGCTGTTCGGATTGGCGGGGGCGCTGTTCACGCTCTACGCGACAGGCGAGGGACTGCTTTTCCTCATCGGCCTTGGGGTGGCGGGCGCGTTCCTGTTCTCGACGACGGCGTTGCTGGTGGCAGCGGCGTGCGATGTGGGCGGCGACAACGTGCAGGCGACGACGGTGTCCATCATCTACGGCGGCATTTCGGTCTTCACGGCGCTGGGGCCGCTGGTGTCCGGCTTCGTGGCCGACGCCTACGGCGTGCGCTCGGTGTTCCTCTACGCCGGGGCGATGGCAGCGTTGGCGGCGGGGCTAGGTCTGGTGGCGGGCTACGTGCGCCGCCGCTACGGGCGCAGCCAGGCGCCCATCTTCGCAGGGTAGCGGGCCGCTTCTGCCCCGCGTCCCGCCCTTCAAAAAGATAAAAGGTTTGTTGTGGGGGATACCCCCACACCCCCCAGCCGAGGGGCTGGCCGCCCCTCGACACACCCTGCGTGAAGAGCGGGAAGCTCCTCCTTACCCTCTGGGCACTTGGGCTAGGCGGCGCAGGAGGGCGCGGACAGGCGCTTGCAG
>JAPPFU010000139.1 GCA_028875085.1 Chloroflexota bacterium | reverse complement strand
GCGCCGTCGTCCGGCGGAGCGAAAGGCAGCGGCGGCGGAGTCGGCGAGGCGGCCACGCTGAAGACGACCGGGCGGGCGGCCGGGGCGGCGCCGGCGGGCGCAGGAGCGCGCTCGAAGGGGCGCGCGTCGACGACGGGGACGTGGGCGAGCAGGCTCTCGCGCACGCTGCGCTGCACGCTGGAGAAGGCGTCGCTCTCGCGGGCGAAGCGCACCTCGCGCTTGTTGGGGTGAACGTTGGCGTCCACCTCGTGCGGCGGCGCGTCGATCATCACCACCGCGATGGGGTAGCGCCCCTGCATCAGCAACCCGGCGTAGGCCTCCTCCACGGCGACGGACAGGGCGCGGCTCTGCACCCATCGCCCGTTGACGAAGAGGCGGACGGCGGAGCGGTTGGGGCGGCTGTGCGCCGGAGGCGAGATGAGGCCGCGCACGCGGAAGGGCGCGGCGGGCGACGGCGCGAGGTCGAGCATCGCCTCTGTTAGCTCCGCGCCGTAGACGGCGGCGAAGGCGTCGCGCAACGCTCCGCCGCCTGGCGCGCGCAAGAGCGTCTTGCCGTCGGCGGAGAATGTAAGTGCGACGTTCGGATAGGCAAGAGCGAGGCTCTCGACCGCTTGGCGAACGCGCGCCGTCTCCGCCCCGGTGGAGCGCAGGAACTTGAGGCGCGCGGGGAGCGCGGAGAAGAGCGCCTCGACGCTCACCGTAACGCCAGGCGGCGCGCTTGCCGCGCCCTTGGAGAGCACCCTGCCCGCCTCCAACTCGATGGCCGCGCCATCGCCACCGGCCTGGCGGCTCACGAGACGCACGCGGGCGGCGGCGGCGATGCTGGGCAGCGCCTCGCCCCGGAAGCCCAGGGTGTGCAGTGCGTCGAGGTCGTCCACAGTGCGCAGTTTGGAGGTGGCGTGGCGCTCGAACGCCGTCTCGAGTTCGCCGGGCGCGATGCCCGCGCCGTCGTCCGCGACGCGGATGCGCTTCAGCCCACCTTGCTCGATCTCCACCGTTACCCGCGACGCGTCCGCGTCGATGGAGTTCTCCACTAGTTCCTTGACGACGGACGCGGGCCGTTCGATGACCTCGCCCGCGGCGATGGCGGAGGCGACGGCGGCTTCGAGGACACGGATGCTCACGGCGCGCGCGGCAGTCCGCAGCGCGGCTTGGGCATGCTAACCGCACGCAAAAGTCTCACAGCGCCTCCGCCAGCACGCGCTCGACGGCGCCCGGAATCAGCCGCCCGTTCACCACGGCGATAGGGCGCTTGAAGTAGCGCGGCTCCTGCGCCAGCAGTTCCAGCAGGTCGGCGTCCGACAGCGCGTCGGCGTCCAGCCCGGACGCCTTGAAGGTCTGCGACTTGAAGTTGAAGAGCGCGCTGGGCGACTCCCCGGCCAGCAGGTCGAGTATCTCCTGCTTGGACAGCGGCTCCTTGAAGAACTCGCGCTCCGTAACCCGCGCGTCCGCTTGCGAGAGAAACTCCCTCGCTCGACGGCAGCCGGTTCACTTGGCGTAGTGCAGGAAGGTGACCTCGGCGGTCATAGGCGCCTCCGCGTGCGGTATGGTTGACGCGCCCGATTGTAGGGAGCGCCTCTCGCGGCTTGTCAACGCCCCCCGGTCAATGCGTGAGCGCCCCCGCATCGCGGCGCTGCGTATGGCCGCCGACTACTTTCTGCTCGTCATCCGCTGGATGCATGCCGTGGCCGCCGTCGCGTGGGTGGGCGGCGCCCTGTTCTATTGGTTCGCCCTGCGCCCCGCCCTGCGCGGCGAGGCGGAGGGGAGCGGCGTCGGCCAACGCGCGGGGCGGGAGTTCGGACAGGTGGTGCTGCTGGCGATGTGGGTCTTGGCCGTTACGGGCGGCATCCTCGCCGTGCAGCGCCTCTCGGAGGCATCCGGCGGTGTCGCCTACGCCTCCGTGCTCGCCGTCAAGGTCGCCCTCGCCGCGTGGATGTTCTCGCTGGCGCTGTCGCGCGTCTCGCGGCGGCGCGGAGCGGACGCGCCCAGGCGCGGGCGGCTCGGCGTGGCGATGAACGCCCTGGGCCACGTGAACACCACGGCAGCGCTCGGACTCGTGGTCATCTTCCTCTCCGCCATCCTGCGCTTCTTGGTGGAGGAGGGCGCCTCCTAAGGCTGGTAGACTTGCGGCTATGCGGCGCGACCTGCTTGACATCCTCGCCTGCCCCGACGACAAGTCGCCGCTGGCGCTGGCTGCGGAGCAGGAGGCGGACGGCGAAGTGGTTTCCGGCGCGCTGACCTGCGCGGCGTGCGGCGCCGTCTATCCCATCGAAGACGGCATCCCCAACCTGCTGCCGCAGTCGATGCGGGAGTAGCGGGGTCCGCGCGCCGCTATTCGCACCGTCGGACCGCGCCCTGCCCAAATCGAGGCAAGATGCCCGCTTTCGGAGATTGTTGCGTAACCACTCAACTACCCCGTCCCCACCCCCCAAGAGATAAAAAAGCCCCTTGTGGGGGATACCCCCACGCCCCCAGCCGAGGGGCTGACCGCCCCTCGGCACACCCCACATGAAGAGGTCGAGGGTGACGCAACAGTTTCCGAAAGCGGGAATGACGGAAGGGGCGAACGAGCCCCTACCCGCCCCAGCCGAAGAGTTGCGTGCGGCGGTAGCCCAGGTAGCGCTCGGCCACGAGGTTCAACGGCTTCTTCGCCTCGGCGACGTGCGCGCTGAGGCGCTCGAACAGCGCCGCCAAGGGCGCCGGCGCGCCGCGATGCACACTGGCTGCGGCGTAGGCCTGGTGAGCGATCGTCTCGTACTCCTCGGCGGTCAACCTGCCCGCCGCCCGCGGGCGCAACGCGCCTGAGCCAGGGTAGCGCGCGGCGAGCGCCGCGTAGTCGGGAAAGACGCCCAAGATGAACAGGCAGGTGTCCGCCGTCCGCTTGTAGAGGGGCAGGCGTTCCTCCTCGGTGGCGTCCTCCATGCGGCGCACGAGGCTGCGCACGTCTAGGTCGCCGGAGCGGCTCTTGCGCCAGACGCCTCGCCGGACGCGCACGCGCGCCGTCCGCCCTTCGATGCGGGTGAAGGAGGCCAGCAGATGTGCGAGGTAATCCACCACGCCGGGCGCGGCGGCGAAGGAGGCGACGTCCGGAGCGTCGAACACGGGGACGCGGCCGGCGCCGTCGCGTTCGATGGTGTACCGCGCCCGGCCCATCTCGCGCACGGCGCGCAGCAGCAGCGCCTCGAAGAAGAGGCCGGGCGAGACGTGGACGAAGGGCTCGCCGCGCGCCGTCAGCGCGTTGAACAGCCGCGCGTCGGCGAGCATCGCCTCGCGTCCGCCGCCCGCGAGTTGCGCGCGCACGGCGCCGGCGTCGCCGAGGTCAAGCGCCCGGGCAACGAAGGCCGCGTCCTGCTCGCTCGCGTGGGGCTGGAAAACTCGCGCTTCGATCACGCTGGCGCTCCGGCGGGCATGCTGGAGGAGAGGCGCCCCTACCCGCTCTCTTCCCGCTCACGGCGCAGCAACTCTCTCGCCGCGTCGTTGAAGGGGTAGTACTTGCCGGGAGAGACGTCTTCGCGGGCGAGTTGGCGCTTGACGGTGGCCTCCAACGCCTCGTGCTCCTGCGCGTGAGCGATGACTTGGGCGGCGAGTTGGCGCGGTACGACGACGACGCCTCCGTCGTCGGCGGTGATGTAGTCGCCGGGGCGGACGAGCACGCCGCCACACTGGACGGGCAGTTGCAGGTCGCAGGGGAGCATATGCGAGGGCATCGTCATATTCGTCTCGCGCGCCGCAAAGACGCCGATGCCATACGCGCGCAGCGTCGCTAGGTCGCGCACGCCGCCATCCGTAACCACCCCCTCGGCGCCGCGCTGCTTGAGCCGCCACAGCTTGATGTCGCCCGCCGAGGACGCCCACCCGCCGCGCATCGCGTCCATCACCAGCACGTCGCCTGGGCCGCACTCTTCCATCGCGCAGTACTCGGCGCTGTCCGCACCGCCGATGACCTCGGCGCGCAGGTCGGGCCTGCTCGGGACGAAGCGGACGGTTACGGCGCGGCCAACGATCTTCTGGCCAGGGATGAGGGAGGCGACGCCCTGCATCTGGACGTTGACGTAGCCCATGCCATCGAGCGCGTCGAGGCAGGCGGCGGCGGGCAACTCGCGCAGGGCGTGGAGGATGGCGTCGTCGTTGGGGGTCATAGGGGCATGATAGCGCCCAACCCGGCGCCCCGCCCGAATCGAGGTGAGATTCCCGCTCCCCGCTTTCGCGGGGACAGGCGCCGTATCAGGTACGGGGCAGGCTTTGCGGAGACCGTTGCGTAACTACCCCCCCCCCCCCCCCCGCCCCCAAGAAGATAAAAAACCTTTTGTGGGGGGTACCCCCACGCCCCCAGCCGAGGAGCTGGCCGCCCCTCGGCACACTCCGCGTGAAGAGGTCCGGGATTGCGCAAAGGTCTCCACGCGCGGGAACGACGGAGAGGGCTGCGGCGTTTACAGGCGGGGCGCGCTTTGCTATTTTGGCGTGGAGCCGGGCGGTTCGCGCAAGCGGGGCGAGCCTCGTCCGGGGCGGATGCGTCCGGCGGCGGAAATCAGCGCGGGCAAGCAGGAGGCGGCGCGGCGCCGCCGGGGAGAGTTCGACGCGGTGCGCATCGCCATCGGAACCGACCACGCGGGATGGCCGCTCAAAGTCGAGGCGGTGAAGTGGCTGGCGGATTGGGGCTTCGAGGTGGATGACGTGGGCGCCCACGGCTACGACGCCGACGACGACTACCCCGACTACTCCTTCGCCGTCGCTGAGGCGGTCGCGAGCGGGCGCGCCGACCGGGGCGTCATCTGCTGCGGCAGCGGCGTCGGCGCGACCATCGCGGCCAACAAGGTCCCGGGTGCCCGCGCGGCGGCGTGCCACGACTCCTACTCGGCGCATCAAGGCGTCGAGCACGACGATATGAACGTGCTGTGCTTGGGCGCGCGGGTGATCGGCCTCGAGGCGGCGCGCGAGGCGCTGCGCGCGTTCGTGGGCGCGCGCTTCAGCGGCGAGGAGCGGCACGAGCGCCGTCTCGCCAAGGTCAAGGCCGCCGAGGCCGCCTATCTGGGCGCCGCGCCGCACGGAGCGGAGTGATGGACAACCCGATCCTCCAGGCCCAAGCGCTGGGGCAATCCGTCTGGTACGACAACATCCGCCGCGACTTCTTCGCGTCGGGGCGCTTCGACCAACTGCTCCGTTGGGGAATCACAGGCGTTACCTCCAATCCGACCATCTTCGAGAAGGCGCTGGCCTCCTCGTCCGACTACGACGCGCAGCTGGCCGAAGTCTGGGCGGGAGGCGCGTCCGCGGTGGAGGTG